>NZ_JAAAHR010000026.1:0-77716 GCF_009908215.1 Nonomuraea sp. K271
ACGGCGTCGCGGTCAGCACCGCACGGGTGCGGTCCAGATCCCGGCGCAGCGCCCCGTGCACGATGCCCATCATCCGCGTGTCCGCCTGCGCCGCAGTGGATCCCATCTCGTCCTCCCGTCGACGGCCTACAAGGAAGATAGAACGTCGCAGCTTTCATTACAAGGCTGTTCCGGATGAATGGCAACTGATTTCCACCAGCGAGATCGTGTCCTGGCTGCGGGGGATCATCCGGCGGCTCGCCGAGGGAGGTGAGCCGGCCTACAGGCACTACTGCCGATCGCCGCGAACCTCGAACAGGCCGTGGTCGAGATCGAAGCACTACCGGACTCCTTCTGGGTACGCGCCTAGAGGAGCCGCCAACGGGCGATCGTCTCAGCCACCACGGCGGGCCGCTCGGAACTCCCACCCGACTACGCTGCCAGCCAAGCTCGACAAGCGCCTCGCCACCTACGCCCCGCACGACAGGCACGTGCAGGGCTCGGTGGCAGTGCACGGAGCCAGAGCACAGGCGCGGACTTCTGACACGCGTGCAACCCGGCCGTCATGAGCTGGACGACAGCGATCATGACCGGCATGAGGCTGGCACAATTCACCACGTAATCGGTCACGTCGATCATCTGGCCTGACCGCTGCTGATATCCGAGGGCGCCCCCACCGCGCCGTGCGGTGGGGGCGCCCTCGCATGCCTGGAGGCCCCCTATGCCGGTCAGTTTCCTGTCCGCCGAGCAACGCAGCCGATATGGCGTCTTCAACGCCGTCCCCGACATCGCCCAGCTGGGCGCCTTCTTCCATCTGGATGCCGATGACCGCCGCCGGGCGATGGCCGCCAACGGCGCGCGCAACCAGCTCGGCTGGTCCGTGCAACTGGGCACAGCACGGTTCTTGAACTGCTTCCTGGACGATCCCGAGGACGTTCCCGCCGCGGTGGTCGACTACGTCGCTGAGCAGCTCGGCCTGGAGGCTGCCGACCTGAAGGGGTACGGCGAGAAGGAGGCGCGCTGGGATCATCAGGAGCAGATCCGCACCGGCTACGGCTACACCGCCTTTGCGGGCGAGCAGTGGTTCGCGCTGGCCTGCTGGCTCTACAAGCGGGCCTGGACCACCGGCGAGCGCCCGATCGTGCTGTTCGACCTGGCCACCCACCGCCTGGTGGAGGCCAAGATCCTGCTGCCCGGCGTTACCACCCTGGAACGGCTGATCGCCGCGCTGCGCGAGCGCGTCGCCGCCCGCCAGTACGCGCTGCTGGCCGCAGCCCCCAGCCCGAACCAGACCGTCGTGCTGGAGAACCTGGTCAAGGTCGAACAGGGCCGGCGCGTCTCCCGGCTGGACCGACTGCGCAAAAGCCCCACCGACGTCAGCAGCACCGGCCTGGTCAAGGCCCTGGATCGGCATGTGGAACTGCGCGACCTGGGCGCGGCAGGCTGGAACCTGAGCGCGGTGCCGCCCGGCAAGATCGCCACGCTGGCGCGCTTCGCCCACGCCGCCCGCGCCCAGGCCGTCGCCGACCTGGCCGGGAGCCGCAAACTCGCTACCCTGGTCGCCTTCGCCGCGACCATGGCCCCGCAGTCGGCCGACGACGCGGTCGAGGTGTTCGACCTGGCGGTCGGCGACCTGCTGCGCACCTCGGCGTTCAAAGCGACCAAGGAGCGGATGCGCACCCTCAAGGACCTCGATGTCGCGGCGATCGTGCTGCGCGAGGTGTGGCTGAAGATCCGCTCCGTCGCCGAGATCCCCGACGGCGACATGCGAGCCGCTCTCGATGAGATGGATCTGGCCGCCATCCACGCCGCCGCCGACGTCATCGGCGACATCGCCCGCGAACCGGATGAGGACTTCCAAGAAGAGTTGCTGGATCGCTACGCCACCGTCCGACGGTTCCTGCCCAAGCTGCTCAAGCACCTCGACTTCGACGCCGGCGCCGACCAGACGCCCGGGCAAGGGGTGCGGCGCGGCCATGAGGTGTTGCAGGCGCTGGACTTCCTCAAAGCGATCGAGCGCCGCCGCACCGACATCGACCCCCGCGAGGTTCCCGCGGACTTGCTGTCCTCAGCCTGGCACCGGCGGGTCTTCCCCAAGCGCGGCGAGCTGGCCGGCACCTTCAACAAGAGCGCCTACACCGTGGCGGCCGTCGAGCGGCTGCGCGAATCGCTGCGCCGTCACGAGGTGTTCGTGCCGGGCCTGCGCAAGTGGGGCGACCCCACCGCCGGGCTGCTGAAGGGCGCCGAGTGGGAGCGGGCCCGGCCCCGCATCTGCGATGAGCTGAACCTGTCCCCACAGCCCGGCACCGACGTGGAGCGCTGGGGCGGCACGCTGGACTTCGCCTACCGCCAGCTCGCCGCCGGCCTGTCCGGCGAGGAAGACGGCCGCAACGAGTGGGTACGCCTGGCCAAGGACGACGACGGCAAGGACCACCTGGTGCTCACCGGCCTGGACCGCCTGGACGAGCCCGCCTCCCTGACCACGCTGCGCGCCGACATCGACGCCCGCATGCCCATCGTGGACTTGCCCGAAGCCCTGCTGGAGGTGCACTCCTGGACCGCCTGCCTGGACCACTTCACCCACGTCTCCGGCGATGCGCCCTCCCGCAAACAGGACATGATCACCTCGATCGCCGCCGTCCTGGTCAGCCAGGCGATGAACGTCGGCATGCGGCCGATGGCCGCCGAAGGCGAACCCGCCCTCGCCCTGGACCGGCTCTATTGGGTGGAACAGAACTACCTGCGCGCCGCTACCCTCACCGCCGCCAACGCCGCCCTGGTCGAGTTCCACTCCGGCCTGGAACTGGCGAAGGCCTGGGGCGGCGGTGAACTCGCCTCCGCCGACGGGCTGCGGTTCGTGGTGCCGGTCAAAACCATCAATGCCGGACCCAACACCAAATACTTCGGCAAGGGAAAGGGCGCCAAGGGCGTCACGTACTACAATTTCACCTCCGATCAATTCACCGGTTTTCACGGCATCGTCATTCCCGGAACTCCCAAGGATTGGTACTACATCCTGGAAGGGCTGCTGGATCAGGAGACGTCGCTGAGGCCCACCGAGATCACCTCCGACACCGCGGGCGCCTCCGAAATCGCGTTCGGCATCTTCCGGCTGATGGGCTGGCAATTCTCCCCGCGCCTGGCCGATGTCGGGAGCGCCACCCTGTATCGCGCCGACCCCGGCGCCTACTACGGGTCCATCGACGCCCTGGTCCGCAGCCGGGTCAACATCAAGCTGATCAACGACTCCTGGGATGATCTGCTACGGGTGGCTGGATCGCTTCTCACCGGAGCGGTCAAGGCCAGCGAACTGTTCCGCTACTTCGCCGGCGGCGGCACCCCCACCCCCATCGGCCGCGCCCTGATGGAGCTGGGCAAGCTCGATCGCTCCACCTACCTGGCCAGCTACTACGACGACGAACTGCTGCGCCGCCGAGTCAACACCCAGCTCAACCGGCAAGAATCCCGCCACACCCTGGCCCGCAAAATCTTCCACGGCCAAAAAGGCGAACTCCGGCAAAAATATAAAGAAGGCCAGGAGGACCAACTTGACGCCCTGGGATTTATGACCAACGTCTGCATTCTGTAGAACACCGTCTATACGGCCCGCGCCCTGGAAGAAATGCGAGCCGAGGGCAAGAAGATCTCCGCCGCCGACGTCGCCCGGCTCTCACCCCTGGGCTTCGAGCATTTCAACATGCTCGGACGCTACAGTTTCTCCCTGCCCGACCTGGTCCGCGACGGGCAGCTGCGGCCGCTGCGCACACCCCCGCCCGCCGAGTAACCCCCTCGCGTTCAGCGCGCCGGATGCTCCCGGGCCGGACGGCTCTCGGCGAGCATCCGGCGTACCTGCTCATGCGAGATCCCGGTGCTCGTACCGATCTTGCGCAGGCCCCACCCCTCACCCCGCGCATCCGCCATCGCCACCATCAGCGCCGCACCGGTCACCTCCTCCAGCATCGCGCGCAGCTCCGCCAACCGGCGCAGCCGCACCGCAGGCGCCAGGTCAGCGATCTCCCGGCAAAAGCGATCAACATCAGCACGCAGGAACGCCACACCCTCAGAATCTGCCATCGGGCAAGACTGGCCTGGTCAGACCTGCAGTGTCAACGGATGTGACAGTAAACCCGGTTCGCCGTTCCGCTCCTACTGGCAGGCCGGCTTCGGCGGGAGACATGCGGCGCAGCCCCGCCCGCGCCACGGCGAGCAGGCCATCGACGGTCAGCGGCCGGAGGACCTCCGCATGCTCACCCATCGAGGAACCTGGTCACTACGGGTACCAGCACCTCCGGCGGCACCAGGTGGTGCTGGCCGGGCAGCACGTGATGGCGTCCGGCGGACAGGTGGCGGGCGATGAGCCGACGGGGATCCTGGCTCATCTGCCCGAAGGCCCGGTCGCACAAAGCCGGGGCGACCACGATGATCGGCGGGCCGTCCCCAAGCCGGTCGAACGCGATGGGAGTCCCATCCGCTGATGTCACCTTGTCCACGTGTCTCCACTGCCCAGCATCCAGGGGGAGTCGAAGCCGGAGCCCGGATTTCGACACACTTTGGCGGAAAACTGTCGAAATCCGGTCCGCGGTTCCGGCTCCTCCAGGACAGGGAGATCATGAGAGCGGGAGGCCATGTGCCTTCCCGACCGACGTTGGCGCGTCGGCCACATCTCGAAACCGTCATCGGATGATCCGGGAAGGTACACCCTTCCCGGCAGATCCACAGGTTTCGATCATTGCTCAAGTAAAAACGTTCAGTTCCTCGCTGGCGGCCATGGCCTGTTCAGGGTCGGGTTCATCCATGACGAGCGTGCGGGACACTCGGTGGAAGAGGTCGCGGGCGGTATGGGGCGAGCAGTTCGCAGTCACCAGGCGGGAAACCGGTAGCGCGAACGGATCAATCCAGGTCAGAGGCTACTTCGTTGGAAATTTCTTCATTGCTACCGGGACCCGTCAGGCAGAACTCGTCGGAGGCCCCGGCGGACACGAGGGTGTAGGCCACCCCGAGCCACTGAATCAGGGACGCGCCGCCGCCAAGGTCGGCCCGGATGGTCGGACCGGCGATGCTGGTGACGGTGGAGTCCAGCATTTCCATCACCGAACCGGTGAGGATCACCGCCAGAGCCGGCCACCGCCACCGGTAGGACGTGGACGCGGCGGGGGGCGGTGTCGCCGATGGCGTCGCCGGCAGTGTCAGGGCGTCGGTCATTTGATGGGTTCCTCACTCTGTGTGGAGGCGGGGCGTCCCGTTCGAGGTGGGAGAGGACGCCCAGGCAGGTCGATGACGCTCAGCGGAAGTCCGCGACATGGTCGCGGGCCCACTCGGCGTAGTCGCGTGGGGGGCGTCCGGTGACCTGTTCCACGTCCGGCCAGACCCGCATCAGCGCCGACCAGTCCTGGTCGGCGTAGCCGTCGGCGCCGGTCGCGGCGTCACCGCCGTACTCGACGAAGCCCAGCATGAGGTCGGCCGACTCGGCGGCGAACCCCCCTTGCGCCTTCATCAGCTCACGGGCGCGCTCGCGGCTGACCTCCTCGTAGCGGACCGGTTCGCCGAGAGCGTCGCCGATAGCCGTCACCTGCTCGCGCACAGTGACCAGGCCGGGCCCGGTCAACGTGTACGCCCTGCCGTGATGGCCGTCCTCCAGCAGCGCGGCGACCGCGACCGCGGCGATGTCGGCCTCGTGGATCAGGTTCATCGGCTCGTCCGCGAACGGGTAACGCACCACCCGCTCAGCCCGGATGGACGGCGCCCAGATCTGCAGCATGTTCGTCATGAACCCGCATGGCCGCACATGCGTCCATTCCAGCCCGGACTCCTCCACCGCCCGCTCCACCCCATTGGTGTGCAAGCCGGCGGTCACCGACCCCGCCGACAGCACCACGACGCGCTTCACTCCCGCCTGCCTAGCCAGCGCGAGGACCTCGCGGGCACCCTCCTCCACCGAAAACAGGTACATCCGTTCCACGCCGTCCAGCGCGGCGGCCACGCTTCCGGGTGCGGTCAGGTCGCCCTCGACCACCTCCACCAGCGGCGGCAGCTTGGCCGCCGCGGGGTTACGGGTCAGCGCCCGCACACTCATGCCCGCCTGCACGAGCTGGTCCACCACGTGACGGCCGACGATTCCCGTCGCCCCGGTCACCAAGATCTTCATGTGCGTTCCTTCCGCTGTGTCGTTCACGAAAGCAACGCTAGAGTCAATTCCGGTCACTTCATGACCGGAATGTGAAGGAGCCTGCAATCATGGCGAACACGAGCTCACGCATGCTGCGATTGCTGTCCCTGCTGCAGACTCACCGGTACTGGCCTGGCCTGGAACTGGCCGACCAGCTCGCCGTGAGCGAGCGCACCCTGCGCCGCGACATCGACCGGCTACGCCAGCTGGGTTACCCGGTCGAGGCCAACCGCGGCGTCGCCGGCGGCTACCAGCTGCGATCCGGTACGGCGATGCCGCCCCTGCTGCTCGACGACGAGGAGGCCGTCGCCATCGCGGTCAGCCTGCGCAACGCCGCCGGCGGCACCGTCGAAGGCATCCAGGAGACCTCGCTGCGCGCTCTGACCAAGGTCGTCCAGGTGATGCCCCCTCACCTGCGCCGCCGCGTGGACGCCCTGCGCGCCTACACGGTCACCGCCCCGGCGGACGGCCCTCAGGTGGACGCCTCCACGCTCACCGTGATCGCTCAGGCGTGCCGCGACGACGAACGGCTCGCCTTCACCTATGCCGCCCCATCCGGCGAACCGGCCGCCCGGCTGGTCGAGCCGCACCGGCTCGTCTCGCTCAAGCGCCGCTGGTACCTGGTCGCCTGGGACCTCGATCGCGCTGACTGGCGCGTCTTCCGCCTCGACCGCCTCACCGATCCGGCCGCCGCCGGAGCCCGCTTCCGTCCGCGCGACCTGCCCGCCGCCGACGCCGCAGCCTTCGTCGTCGAGCGGCTCGGCTCCCGCCCCACCCGGCACGACATCACCGTCTTACTCCACGCACCGGCCGACGCAGTCGAGCGGGTCGTCGCCGTCACCGGCGGCCGGGTGGAGCCCGTCGACGACCATTCCTGCCACCTGCGCCTGCAGGTGGACGCCTTCGACTGGCCGGTGCTCATTCTCGCCGCGGTGGGCGCGGAATTCGACGTCATCGATTCCCCCGAATTCCGCCACTACCTTCGCGACCTGGGCGGGCTCTTCCAACGTGCCGGTACCGCCTAGTCACGGGTAGTTCCGCTGCGCCTAGACCTGGGCCATGGCTGTTCCCGTGTTCCTGGCGACAGCGTTGTCAACGACAGGCAGAGTCGAGCGCCGTCAGGCGTGTGCTTCTGGAATTCCAGAAGCAGCATGTGGCAATGACTTCCGGAAACGCGCGAATGCGAGGGGTGCAGGACGCTGAGACAGCTTCCGGAGACACGCTGCCGGTTCCGCGCGGTCGCCAACCGGTTCCGCTGGCGGGTGCGCGGCTTCCTCGCCTTCCTGACAACATGCTGGCCGCCGTCGACGATTGCCACGCTCGCCGCGCCCTGGCCGTCACCACCGCCCGCCGCGCACGCGCCCAGCGCCGCACGGCCCCCAAAGCCCTGGACGAACGCCGAGCCCGCCGCTACCTGCGCGAGGTGGAGAAGAACGCCTCCGCGCGGGACACGGTCATCGCGCTGCTGCCCTCCTTCGCCGGCCCAACGACGACCGGCCGAACCGTCCGGCCTGCACGTACTACGTCATATCTTCGGCACCCCACTCGTGCGCGCGGGGCAAGGACCTCGTTCCCTGGCCTGCTGACACGTTTCTTGCGTGCCCGCCTCC
Source organism: Nonomuraea sp. K271 (assembly GCF_009908215.1). Taxonomy (NCBI): domain Bacteria; kingdom Bacillati; phylum Actinomycetota; class Actinomycetes; order Streptosporangiales; family Streptosporangiaceae; genus Nonomuraea; species Nonomuraea sp. K271. The sequence goes on from NZ_JAAAHR010000026.1 coordinate 7,756, forward strand.
CTGCGTGACCAGCTGACCGCCTACTCCGCCGCCATCGATGGGCGACTGCCGCCCGAGGCCGCCCACGTCTTCCCGTCGTGCTGGATCAGGCTGTACGGCCTGCTGTGCATGGAAGTCCTGCACCAACTGGACTTCGCCTACACCGACCCGGGCCCAGTCTTCGGAGAGTGCCTGCGCGACCTGGCGATCGCCCTCGGCCATCTACGACGACGCAGCGGCATGACTCCGGCACCGGTCCTTGGGAAAGATACGTACCTGCGGAGCTGCGGACGCCGTCCTCGTCCACGACCGCCGAAGACGCCGCTCCGAGCGGCCGCAGGCCCTGGTCCGGGTCCGAGGAAGCGATCACTTCTCCACCAGCGCGGACGTGCGGCGCCCCGGGGTCCGCCCCGTGCGGGTCAGCGCGCGGCGCGGAACCGTTCAGCGTGCTCCCGCGCCCACTGGGCGAAGGTTCGCGCGGGCGTGCCGGTGACGTCCTCGACGGTGGGCAGCACCACACCGCCGGCCCCGGGCGGGCTCGTGGCCAGTTGGATTCCGAACTCCACGTAGTCCTCGTCGTATCCGTAGCCGCGCAGCCGGGCCCGCTCCGCGTCCTCGCTCAGGTGCACGAAGGCGATGTCCTGCCCGGTGGCCTCGGCGATGATCCGGACGCGTTCCGCCGGGGTAAGGGCTTCGGGCCCGGTGATCGTGTAGCTCCGACCCTCGTGGCCCTCGTGGGTGAGCGCCGTGGCGGCCACGGCGGCGATGTCAGCCTCATGCACCATCGCGCTGGGGGAGGTGGCGAGCATGGACGCGGTGCTATGGGAGCGGATCTCATCGGCCCATTCGAGAGCGTTGCACATGAACTCCACCGGCTGCAGCAGTGTCCAGCCGATCACACTGGCCTCCAGTGCGCTTTCGATACTGGTGGGCGACCAGCCGCCGAGGACCGTGGCCCGCGTGATGCCGTGGTGTACAGCGATGTCGATGATCTCGGGGCCGTTGGTCAGGTCGTGGTCGCCACCGAAGGTGATCAGGTGGATCGCGTTGACCCCTTCGAAGGCGGCTCCGAGCGTGGCGGCATCGGTGAGGTCGCCCGCCACCACCTCGACACCGGCCGGGAGGTCGGCTTTGGCGGGGGTGCGGGAAAGTGCGCGGACGTGGTGCCCGGCTTCGTGGAGTTGCGCGACGAGGTGCCGCCCGACCTGGCCGGTCGCTCCGGTGACGAGGATGCGCATGTTCGTGGTCCTTCCGTGTGGGTGTTGTCAGTTGGTGCCGGCGCGCATGGAGCGGAGCCCGAGGACGGCTGTCGTACCGACGGCGAGGAATCCGTAGCCGACATCGGGAGAAGCGATCTGTCCGGCGAAGAGGTTGCGTTCGGCCTCGACGACGTGGGCGAGGGGGTTGAAGTGCGCGAGGACGCGCATCCACTGCGGCCCCTCATCGAGGGGGAGCAGCATCCCGGAGAGGATCGCCGGCGGAAGAGGACCGTCTGGTGCACGGTCCAGAACATCCAGTCCCGCTCCGGCGCGGTCGAGGCCGTGGACGCGGCCAGGGGTGACGACCTCGTCCAGGGCCCGTTGGGTGTGCCCGGCGCCGTTGTCCCGTGCGCCATGGAGAGGTCGATGCCCGGGAGCCCTCCGGGACAGGTCGGCAGTGCTGATCATGTGTCGCCGTACGCTCCGTTCCGCTTCGGTGGCCCTCATCCTCACCGATCTTGTGGCCGGTATATGTCCACAAGTGAGGCCTAGGGTGGGCTCATGTCGACCGGCACCCGCGTCCTCGAACTCCTCGGACTGCTGCAGAACCGGCGCCATTGGCCCAGCCACGAGCTCGCGCGCCGCCTCGGCGTCAGTCAGCGCACGCTCCGCCGCGACATCGGCAGCCTCCAGGAGCTCGGGTATCCGATCACCGCCACACGGGGCACCGGCGGCGGCTACCAACTCAGTCCCGGCGCCTCGCTCCCACCTCTGGTGATCAGCGAGGACGAGGCCGCCGCCATCGTCATAGGGCTCCAAGAGATCACCTCCGGCTCCTCCCCGGGATCGGCCGACGCCGCGCTGAGCGCCATGGCCAAGATCGTCCAAGTGCTTCCCGTACGGATCCGACGCCGCATCGACAGCCTGCGCGTCGTCGCCCTCCCGGCGCGAAACCCCGAGGCAAGCGTGGACGTCGCCGACGTCGCCTCGTTGACGACCCTCGCCCTGGCCTGCCGCGACACCGAGACGGTGGAGTTCGCTTACCGCGCCCGCACCGGTCATACCACGGCCAGGACAGTCCACCCGCACCACATCGTCCGGGTCGAGAAACGTCTGTACCTCATCGCCTGGGACCTCGATCGGGCCGACTGGCGCACCTTCCGCGTCGACCGCATGGGCGATGTGAGCCGCACCGGCACGACGTTCGCCCTCCGCCCCCTGCCCGCCGACGATCCCGTCGAGTACGTGCGCGCCCGGATCAGGGCAATGCCCGCCAGGTATTCCGTCCGCGCCACCGTCGGGGCCCCCGCCGAGAAGGTGCGGGAGGAGATCGCGCACTACGGGACGGTGGAATCCATCGACGACACCTGGTGCCGGGTGGAGATCGCCACCGACTCCCTGGACTGGGCCACCTTCTGCATCGGAGCGCTCGAGGCCCCCGTCGTCGTCCACGGTCCACCGGAAGCCATCGCCTACATGCGCGCCTGGGGACGACGCCTCACCGCCGGCACGCAGGAGCCCCCGTGAACGGGGCGGTGGACGGCGCCGCGAACCTCACCACGTTGCCGACGTTCAGGTGTCTCTATGCCGCTCGGTTAGATATTCGAACTGGTCATCGACAATCGATCTGTCGCACTGGTTCGATGCAATTCGCTCTGCTGTTGTTCGACCCCGAGGGCTACTGGGAGTCGGTCTCGCGTGAGGAAATGGAGGCAGCGCGCGGGTGGTTGGTCGACTAACTCAACAAACCGCGTCGATACCCCTCGCCGACGGCGGCGGCGCGGTCGCGGACGCCGAGTTTGTCGTAGATGTGCAGCAGGTGGGTCTTGATGCTGGCCTCGCTGATGAAGAGTTTGGCGGCCGCCTGACGATTGGAGGCGCCATCAGCGACGAGAGCGAGGACCTGCAGTTCGCGGTCGGTAAGGGCAGCCTTCACTGGTTTGCGTACCTGGCCCATCAGGCGGCCGGCGACCGAGGGGGACAGGACCGGCTCGCCCGCGGCTGCGGCGCGGACGGCGCGCAGGAGTTCGTCGGTGGGGGCGTCTTTGAGGAGGTAGCCGGTGGCGCCGGCTTCGATGGCGGGCAGGACGTCGGAGTCGCCGTCGAAGGTGGTCAGGACGAGGGTCTTGATGTGGGGGTGGGAGTGGCGCAGGGCGGTGATGGCGGTGACGCCGTCCATTTCGGGCATGCGCAGGTCCATGAGGACGATGTCGACCTTGAGCGCTGCGGCGCGGTCGATGCCTTCGAGGCCGTTGGCGGCTTCGCCTGCGACGTGGATGTCGGGTTCGGCTTCGAAGGCGGCGCGCAGGCCGTCACGGACGATGGGGTGGTCGTCGACGATGAGGAGGCGGATCACCGGGGGTTTCCTTGGAGAGCGGGGACGGTGGCGCTGACGGCGGTGCCCTCGCCGGGCCTGCTCTCGATTTCGAGGGAGCCGCCGACGCCGCGCAGGCGTTGTCGCATGCTGCTGAGGCCGAATCCTTTGCCGTTGGGGTTGTGGATGCCGGTGCCGTCGTCGCGGATGTCGAGCAGGACGACGGCACCGGTGTAGGAGAGGGTGAGGCCGGCGCGGGTGGCGCCCGCGTGTTTGGCGATGTTGGCGAGCGCTTCCTGGGCGACGCGGAAGAGGGTGACCTCGATGGCTGGGCTGAGGGGGACGCGGTCGCCGGTCACTTCGACGTGGAGGTCGACGCCGGTGCTCTTGCTCCAGTTGCGGGCCAGGGTGGTCATGGCTTCGGGGAGGTGGGCGTCTTCGAGCTGGTGGGGCTGCAGGGCGGCGACGGAGCGGCGGGCTTCTGTGAGGCTGTTCTGGGCGAGGGTGAGCGCGAGTGCCAGGTGGGCGTCGGAGTTCTCGACGCGTTGGGCGGCGCGTAGCTGGGTGATGATGCCGGTGAGGCCTTGGGCGAGGGTGTCGTGGATTTCGCGTGCCATGCGCTGGCGTTCGTCGAGGATGCCGGCCTGGTGGGCTTGGGTGAGGAGCTGCGCGTGGAGGTCGGCGTTCTCCTCCATGGCGGTCTGAAGATCGCTGACCGCTTTCCGGTATTTGCGCTGCCGGTCCTCGATCTTGATGCCCGCGATGGAGCCGCCGCCGATGGCGACGGTCTGCACGGCGATGATCGCCAGGTAGAAGGCGATGAGCTGGATGGTGGCCTGGGTCCAGTCGAGCGTCGAACCGTACAGGACGAAGGAGGTGGCCGCGACGGCGGCGAAGGTCCACTTGGAGGGAGCGAAGTTGGCGGCGAGGAAGAAGCCGGAGATGCAGTAGATGAGGAAGATGGGGTCGTGGAGGGCGAGCAGCGCGGCGGTGGCCAGGACGCCGGCGAAGTGAACGGTGACGACGACCCGGCGTCCGCGCAGGGCCGTGGGCAGGAGGGTGTGGGCGCCGAGAATCCAGGCGAGAGCCAGGGCGGTGAGCGCGAGAGTACGGGCGATCCCGCCTTCGGGCTGGTCGGGTGAGGCCAGACTGATGACCAGGGAAGTGGCGAGAGTGAGGTAGGGCACGATCTCGACGGCGCGCTCGAAGCGTTGCTCCCAGGCCGAAGGCGGAAAGGGGTCGTGCATCCGGAGCGTGCTCCTCCTCGCGGGTATGGACAGCTTTCACCTGGTGGCGGCCGGTGAGGGCGAGCTTAGTCGCATGGGGATCAGGATGGCGTAGCCGTACATGAGCAACCCAAGGGCGATCATGAAGATGATGGTGGGCCATTGCCAGACCGGCGGGAGATGAAGGGCGAGGAACCATCCGCGGTCCTCGATGCCGAGGATCTTCATGACCATGGGCACGAGTCCTTGGGGAAACAGAGGAAGCCAGGCAATAGCGTAACTGATCGTGACGCCGATGCGGTGCTGGATCGGCAGGTCCGCGGTGGTGGGCTTGTCAGCCTGGGGTGCCGGGCCATGCTTCATGAGGTTGAGCAGATCGATCCCGTGGCTCTCGAGCCTGCGGTAGGCGATCCTGCCGAGTCCCCAGGCGCTGAGGGCGCCGGTCAGCACACCGGTGATGATGCCGGCCCAGGGGTTGAGGAGAATGACACCGGCCGCGGGCAGGGCGGTGGCTGGGACCGCGACAAGCACGAGCCACGCGAGGCTGGTTTCGGCGGTTTCGTCAGCGCCGGTGCTGAGCGGGTTGCCGCCGCGCTTGTGGGGGTCGGTGCCGGGGACGAGCGAGGTGACGGCGAGCAGGACGATGAGTCCGGCGCCGCCGCCGAGGAGGGCGGGGAGCAGGCCGAGTACCCATGGCCAGGCCCACGCCTGGCCGCTGACCCGAGTGCCGGCCAGGGACAGGAGCACTGCGGCCGGGCCGACGACGAGGAGCCACGCCAACTGGCGGCCACGTACGTCGGCGCGCTCCGCGCCGGGGATCATGAGGGTGAGCCAGAGAGCGGTCCCGTCGGCACCGTAGAGGTTGGCCGAGGACGCGGCGGCCATCACGATCGCGATGAGTCCCGTGAAGGGGACCATGATCCAGGCGTCGAGGGCGAGGAGCAGGAGGGGGGTGACGATGGCGTAGGAGAAGGCGGTGGCGAGGAGCTGGATGCGGACGAGGTCACGCCACCAGGCGCGCAGTTCCTTGGCGGCGGCGATGCGGGCGCCGCCGGTGGCCGGGAAGGGGCGGGGCGTGCCACGGCGAGACGGCACACCCCCGCGTGCGGCCGAGACGACGCGCCGCGCCAGCAGGCCGGCCCAGGCGGCCAGGAGGAGGGCGACCACGCCGGCGTTGGCGGCGAGGACGGCGAGGGCGAGGGGCCAGGGGGCTTCGATGGCGGCCACGCCCCATCCGGAGGGGAGGACGCGAACGAGGATCTGGGACCAGGCGGCGGTGTCGGTGCCGCCCAGAGCCGCGACGGGTGCCCAGCCGTTGCTGCACAGGGCGATGGCGGTGCCGGTGACGATGCCGACGGCGGCCGCGGTGACGCGGGATCTGACGAACAGCCCGATGAGCGCCACGATGACGCGGGAGATCATCACCATGGTGATGAGCGTGGTGAGGGCTGCTGCCAGGCCGATGAGCACTCCGGCTGGGCCGAAGCGCCAGCCGTACACGGGCAGGGACAGCAGGGCGATGAGATTGACCGCGGGTGCGGGGCCCGCGAAAGCTCCGGCGAGCAGCGCCGTCGTGATCCGGCCTGGCGTGGCCGGGAGCATGGAGAAGTATTCGGGGCGCAGGGTCTCGCTGCCGCCCCCGATGAAGATGGGGCCGAAGATCCAGCCGGAGAGCCACACGGCCAGGGTGAGGGGCAGGTAGGCGGGCCACAGGACGGCGACGGCGATCGTTCCGAAGGCCAGGAGCAGCCCGCCCGAGACGCCGGCGTAGAGGTTGGCGGCATTATCGCCGCGCAGGGAGTTGCGCATGATCGCCAGCCGCATGCGGACCATGTGCTGGGCGGCGACCGGGCCGGAGGTCAGGAGGTGAGCCATGCCAGCCCCTCCGTTCCACCGGTACGGGCGCCGACGAGGTCGACGAAGGCGTCCTCCAGGCTTCCGGCGCCGCGTACATCGGCCAGCGGCCCGGCGGCCACGACGCGGCCGTCGGAGATGACGCCCACGTGGTCGCAGAGCTGCTCGACGAGGGCCATGACGTGGCTGGAGATGATCACCGAACCGCCGTTGGCGGCGAACCTGCGCAGGATGGTCCTGATCGTGGCCGCGGAGACAGGATCGACGGCCTCGAAGGGCTCGTCCAGAACAAGCAGGCGGGGCGCGTGCAGGAGGGCGACGGCCAGGCCGATCTTCTTGCGCATGCCGGTGGAGTATTCGATGACCAGGGTCCGCTCGGCGGAGCCGAGTTCGAGGATCTGGAGAAGTTCGTCGGCGCGCTCGGCGACGACGGCGGGTTCCAGGCCACGCAGCAGTCCGAGGTAGGTGAGGACCTCGCGCCCGGTAAGCCGTTCCGGCATGGCGTTGCCGTCGGGCAGCACGCCGATCAGTCCCTTGGCCTGAACGGTGTCACGCCAGACGTCGACGCCGAAGATCTCGGCGCTGCCGGCGTCGGGGCGGAGCAGGCCGACGGCCATGGCCAGGGTGGTGGTCTTGCCGGCGCCGTTGGGACCGACCAGACCGTAGAAGGATCCGGCGGGGACGGTGAGGTGGATGTCGTCGACGGCCAGGTGGTCGCCGAAGGCTTTGCGGAGTCCGATGGTGCGCAGAGCGGGCTCCCGGTGTGTTGGCATGCCTTGAGAATCTCGAGGGGACGGGGGTGGCGGATCGTCCGGCAGGAGAGCGGGATGGTGGATTCCGGCATCAACCGATCGGTTGATGCCGGAAGGGCGCCCGCCCACCGGAACCGAAGTGCCGACTTGCCAATCGATATCGGCACTTCGCGGGTTGTGGGTACCGCACACCATGTATGTCCAGGATGGGATGTGATTCGGGAAGGAAAGTGCCGCCTCCGCGTCGGCCAGGTGAAGGTCCCCGCCGCCGACTTGGCCTGTTCGACTGGCAGGGCCGCACCGCGGAGCGCCACCGGGCACAGATCCGCACGTTTCTGGACTTCATCGCATGCACCGTGACCGATGTCTACTCCAAGATCGCGCTCGGACCCGGCCCCCTCACTCCTGTCTACCTGCGGGAACGGCGCAGATGGCGGCTGGTGGGGCCATCCTTACCGACAGGCTCTTACGCGCTGATGCGCCGGTCGGCCATCAGCGGCCGTGCGCTCCGCGGCCGTCCCGTACATACCTCCTGCGTGGCCGCTGCAGCACTACCGTGAGGCGATCTTCCAGCACTCGCGAGCAAGGGGAGGGTTCCTCATTTGTACCCTGCTCACCGTCCAGGGGGTGCTGCGGTACGCGACCTTCAACGGCGCCGAGCACCGTGGGCTCGGGGACAGGACGGGCACGCTCACGCGCGGCAAGCAGGCCGACATCGTCCTGCTCGACGCGCATGCGGAAGGACCTGTTCGCGTAGCGCTCAGGAGAGTCTGTCCGCCATCCTACGAATTCCGTGCCGTCCCGCCGCCGTCCTTGGCCGTAGCCTGTTTCAGCGCACGCCCCAACCTGGGGGAAGGCGCTTACCGTACAAACGGTTGCGTTGCAGGTCCACCCCCGCAGCATGGCAACGCGTGCACTGGTGGGCGACCTCACTCGCTGCGACCAAGATCCTTCTCGGTGGCCAACGGTGGCCCGCCGGTTGCTCACCCCGATCTCTCATTCTCCACGATTGCACCACGTCTTTACGTAACTTATATTCAATATATGCATCGTAAAATCAACTGGTGGTCGCCATGACCCTCATCGGTCTGGCGGGTGTCGCAGGCATCGCATTCGTCCTGCTCGCGATCGTCATCAACGTCCTCTACGTCCGCGCCGGACTCCCGCAGCCCACCTCCGGCCAGTCCCTTGACGCGATCACCGACGCGCTGGCCGGCGTCGGCAAGCGGATCAACGCGCCCTCGGTCTTCGCCCCGGTCGCCTGGCTGTTCACCACGCTGTTCGCCGCCGGACTGCTCGCGGCGCTCTGGCGAGGCGATCAGCCCGGCAGCAACGCCTGGGCCCTGGCCGGCCTCGCCGGCGTCCTCATGCAGAACGCCACCTTCATGGTGGTCGAATCGCTGCGGTTCGGGATGGTGGCGGCAGCTCGGCACCACCGCGGCTCGGTGGCCGGGCTCTGGGCCTTCTGCACCGTCCTGTTCGGGTTCAACCAGGTGTTCCTTGCCATCGCGGTGCTCGGCTTCACCGCCGCCGGAGTGAGCCTCGCGTTCATCCCCGCCTGGCACGCGTGGCTGGGCTGGGTCAGCGCGGCCCTGCTGTTCGTCTCCTCCATGGCCGCCCCGTACAACGCTGACGGCACCAACCGGATCGCCGTGACCGGCCTGCTCGGCTGGCTCGGCTGGGCCTCCTGGATCGTCGCGTACAGCATCGCCCTGCTGAGCGTCTGAGGAAGGAACGCGAACGTGATATTCGTTGACCGGGGCCACGGGCCGGACGGGCAGCGGGGTCGTGCACGAACGGGCCGCGGCGGGCGCGGCGGTGCGGGCGCTCACCAGATGTCCCGACGATGTTCGGCTGCCAGGCGGAGTGACCTGCCGAGTTCCCGATGGCGGGCCGTCGACGTCGACGCGGCGGAAGCTCATCTGATCTCGCCGCGCAACTCGGCCTTGAAAATCTTCGGCCAGCCGAGCGGCGACCTCCGCAACACGGACTTACCCACGTCTGTTCAGCATGGCGGGTCAATCTAGGTTGACACAGCATGGCGGTCAACATAGGTTGACCGCCATGGACGTTGAAGAGCTGACCGGCCTGGTGGTCGCGACGGCGGACAGCAAGGATCCACTGGTGGAGGGCGCCGTGGCCCAGATCCGTGCAGAGATGGAGCGGACCGAGGCGGTGTTGGTCCGTCGCGCGTGCAACAACGATGCGACCTGGGTGGAGATCGCTGCCGCCCTGGGGATGTCCAAGCAGACGGTGCACCGCAAGTGTCGGGGCCGCCGGGTGTTCGGGGACCGGTCGTGACGGCGGTACACGGCGACGCGGGGCTCGCCGCCAGGATCGAGGAGCTGCTGGGCCCCCGGCACCCTGTGGCGGCCGCCGCCCTGATCAGCCCTGCCGGGGTGACGGTGGCCAGCCGGGGCGCCGATCTGAACGCCGACTTCGAGATCGGGTCGATCTCCAAGGCGGTCACCGGGCTGCTGTACGCCGATGCGCTGGACCGCGGCGAAATCAGGCCCGAGAAGACTTTGGGTGAACTGCTGCCGCTCGGCGATGTCCCGGCCGCGCAACTGACGCTGGTCTCGCTCAGCCGGCACCGGTCGGGACTGCCCGGACTACCCAAGTCCGCCCAGCCGATGCGGCGGACCCTGGCCCTGTGGCGGCACGGCACCAACCCCTACGGCGAGGACCTGCAGCAACTGCTCGACCAGGCCCGCACCGTGCGGGTGGGCCGGCCACGGGCCCGCTATTCCAACTTCGGCTTCGAACTGCTCGGCCACGCGATCGCCGTCGCGGCCCGAACCACTTACGCCGATCTGGTGCAGCAGCGCATCGCCGGCCCGCTGCAACTGAACCGCCTCTACCTGCCCGTAACAGCCGACCAGCTCAGCCCGGACGCGCTCACCGGCACCAGCCGACGAGGCAGGCCGCGGCAACCGTGGACCGGGGAAGCGATGGGGCCGGCCGGCGGCATCCGAGCCACCATCGGTGCCATGGCCCGCCTGATCGCCGGGCTGCTGGACGGCTCCGCACCCGGGGCCCACGCCCTCGACCCGATCGCCCCGTTCGGCAAGGGCGCACACATCGGCGCCGGCTGGATCACCATCACGGTCAAAGGGCGCCCGGTCACCTGGCACAACGGCGGCACCGGCGGCTTTCGCTCCTGGGCCGGACTCGACCGCGACACCGCAACCGGTGCCGTCGTCTTGTCCGCCACCTCCGCATCAGTCGATCGCCACGGACTCCTGCTGCTGACCGGGGCGACCCGCACCCCAAGCAACCGCTGAGGTCCTGCCCCGCCAGGGGCGACGTGCCGCCGACGGTCCGAGGCATCAGTGCATCACCCGCCCATCCCAACCGACTGAGGGTTCAGAACCATGGGTTTCGACCGTCGCATGGTCGATGTGCTTGCCGACAGCGCTGTCGCCGAGGGTGAGCGCCGTGGCGATGCCGGCGTTGAACCGGCCCTGTGCCGGCAACGCGAGCACTTCGCGTTCGCGCGCCGGGGCCAATCGGCCGAGGGGCCGGCGGCCGGGTCCGCGCGTCGGTGTCGAGGGTGGTGGCGGCGATGTCCAGCAGCCAGTCCGCCCAGCGTGGTGAGGGCGTCGTGGCGCCACACGGTCGGATTCCCGGCTGTCGCGCAGGATTTGTTTGGACAGCGGCGGCCGATCGTAGGCAGTCGCGGCTCCTCACCGACCATGGTCAACGCGCCCAGGTGAACTCTTTACGGCGCAGGGTTTCGGCGGCGGTGGTCAGACCCGCCGCCGAAGCACCTACGACAACGATTCGAGATGCTGGTTCACGACGGGGTCAGCGTGATCGCCAGGGCTGGGCAGATGCGCGAGGCCTCCCAGACGTCCTCCTGTAGCCCGGGTTCCGGGCTGTCTTGCAGGAGCACGACGATGCCGTCGGCGTCGCGTTGGTCGAATACCTCAGGTGAGGCGAGTACGCATTGCCCGGAGCCGATGCAGGCGTGTTGGTCGATGGTGATCTTCATGTGTTTCTCCTTGTGTGGTTCACCAGGTGACGGGTAGTTCGCGCACCCCGTAGAAGACCGCGTTCTCCTTGAACGTCAGCTGTTCCAGCGGTACGGCCAAGGCCAGCGTGGGGATGCGTCGATACAGGGTGCTGTAGACGACTTGCAGTTCCACTCGGGCGAGTGGCTGGCCCAGACACTGGTGAGCGCCGAACCCGAAGGCGACATGGTGGCGGGCCTTGCGGCGGACATCGAGGGTCTCCGGGTCGGGGAAGGCCGAGGGGTCGCGGTTAGCGATGCTTTTCACCGCGATGATGCCGTCGCCTTTGCGGATGAGCCGGCCTCCGATCTCGAGATCTTCCCGCGCGACGCGGCGGGCTTCGGTATGGGTGATGGACAGGTAGCGCAGGAGCTCTTCGGCGGCGTTGGCCACCAGTGCGGGGTCGCCGCCGTCGCGGACCGCGCTCAACTGGTCCGGGTGCGCCAGCAGTGCGGTCGTGCCCAGCGCGATCATGTTCGCGGTGGTGTCGTGCCCGGCCACCAGAAGCAGTTGACCCACCGTGGCGATCTCACGCCGGGTCATCGCGCCGGTCCGGTACTGCTCGACGGCCAGTCTGCTGAACACGTCGTCGCCCGGCTCGGCATTCTTCTTGTCCACCAGTTCCTCCAGGTAGGCGTTCAGTTCCTGGCTGGCGGCCATGGCCTGTTCAGGGTCGGGTTCGTCCATGACGAGCGTGCGGGACACTCGGTGGAAGAGGTCGCGGGCGGTATAGGGCGAGCCCAGCAGTTCGCAGATCACCAGTGAGGGAACCGGTAGCGCGAACGCCTCCACCAGGTCTACTGGATTCGGGCCGGCGAGCATCTCATCGATGAGGTCGTCGACGATCCGCTGGATCCGGGGCCGCAACGCCTCCATCCTTTTGATCGTGAAGTCCGAGGTCAGGAGCCGTCGCTGGGCGGTGTGCTCCGGCGCGTCCATCTGCATCAGCGTCTTCATGTGTGCGTCGCGTGCCTTGCTCACCGCGTTGGTGTGCGGGAAGCCGGGTTGCGCCACGTCGACGCTGACCCGCGGATCGGCGAGCAGCGCACGCACATCCGCATGGCGGGTGACCATCCACGGGGTGCTGCCATCCCACAGTCTCACTCGTGAAACCGGCGCTTCTTCGAGTCGTCGGCCCAACTCCGGCGACGGGTCGAAGGGACACCCCGTCGCGCGGGCCATCGGAAAGGTCGGCATCTCTGGTAGGGCGTCAGCCATGGAAATCTCCTCGCATCGATGCGGTCATGGGGTGATCCCGGGCGCGTCGTGAACAGGCGATCGGAAACCCGAGCCGGTCATCCCCGGGGTGGATGTCATGTCGGTGGGTCGCGAGTTACGAGCCCTGTTGAAGCGGAGCATGGCCGGCCGGCTCGGCGGGCTCCGGGCGGCTCGAACGGTTCGCCGCGCGTGCGGTGATGGCGCCGATCGCGCAGATGATCGCGAATCCGAACAGTACGTACCGTGCCGAGTCGAGCATCGACGGGTCGCCGAGGTTGACCAGGACTCCGGCCACGGCCGTGCCGAACGCGATCGACAGACTCGTCACGGCGGCGATCGCCGCGGCGGCCCTCCGCCCTTCCTCCGGATCCTGGGTGCTGGACATGGCGGCCACGGACAGGTGCGGGTAGGCCAGGCCGATGCCGGAACCCGCGATGAACAACACCGGCACCCAGATGAGTACCAGCCAGGTCGGCGTGTCCTCGCGTTGCAGCAGTCCCTGGAGGAGGAAGCCGGACGCCAGGAGCAGCGGGCCGATGACGCGCAAACGGCGTACCGTGCGCTGTCTGGTGGCCGATGAGCTGCCCAGCTGGGTCAACGACCAGCCGAGCGAGATGGCGGCCCCGAACAGGCCGGCCGCGAGCGGGGGCAGCCCGCCCAACTGCTGGCCGAACAGCGGGACGAACGACTCGATCGCGACACCGAAGGCCAGTAGTCCGAGCGTCAGGTAGATCCACTTCAGTGGCGAGCCGGCCTGGTAGGTCGTGCGGGGGAGGACCCGCAGTTCGCTGCGCCGTTCGTAGGCGACGAAGGCGGCCATCAGCAGCAGTGCCACCACGATGCCGCTCACCATGGCCATGGTGCCGGGCAGTACTCCGGCCAGGCTGACAGCCGCGGTGGCCGCCGTGACCAGCAGCAGCGACACGGCTGGGACCGGCGCGCGCGCGTCGCTGCGTTCGCCGTGCGGTAGCACCCGGGGCACGATCGCGCAGCAGACCGCCGCTATCGCCGCCATCGCCACGAACGCCAGGCGCCACGAGCCGAGCTGGGCGAACAGGCCGCCGAGCGCCGGGCCGACGAAGTTGCCGACGCCGTACATCGCTGACATCAGGGCGTTGCCGCGGGTCCACAGCCGGCTCGGCAGGGCCGAGCGGATGACGGCGAACCCCAGCCCGGACAGCACCCCCGCCCCGAATCCCTGGACGCCGCGGCCGGCCAGCAGTACCGGCATCGCCGGGCTCGCCGCACAGGCCAGCGAGCCCACCAGGAACACGGCGAAGCCGAAGCGGTAGGCGCCGACGTTCCCCCACCGGGCCAGGAGCCGGCTGACCAGCATCGTCGCGATCACCATGGCGACGAGGTAGATCGTCATGTTCCACGCGTAGAAGCCGGCACCGCCGATGTCGGCCACCGCGGTCGGCAGCAGACTCGAGGCCAGATAGATATTGACCGCACCGACGAGCACGCCGCCCGCCAGCACGATCGCAGCTCCGAGATGTTGGGGGCCCAACAGTTCCCGCCAGGAAGGCGGGGCGGGGGTTGAATCGGGATTCACGCGGTCATCTCGCTCAGTTCGTCGGGGGCTGCGGTGGGCTTTCCGGGTCCGGACTCGCTGGCCACGGTCATGGAGGCGTTGCGCGCATCGATCCGTCCGTGGCGTGGCCGTCGGCCGCGCGTCTCCATGGCAGGCTCCGCGCCAAGCTGCTCGTTGTCACCAGCACTCATGACTCCAAGGCTGTCGTTGAACTGAGCCCGGAGACTTTTCGCCGCCTTCCGTGGAGGGTTCTGGGCCGGTAGCCGGGAAAGCCTCAAGAGCGGGTCGAACCATGCCGCTCTGCTCCCCGGTGGTGACCCAGTACTCCTCCAGATGACCGATGGCGACCAGCGCGCGGAACTTCAGCACCGCCTCGGCCCCGGCCAGGCCCCCACCGCGCCCCCGGCCAGGTCGAACCTGTCGGCGATCAGATGACGGCACGCGCCCTTGTACGACATGAAGGGCAATGACGGCAAGCGCCGCTACACCGTCCAGCAGATCGCCGACATATTCGGTGTGCCGAGGCCGACGGTGTTCGGGCACTTCGACAGAGCAAGACCGTGCCGCGTCAACCGACGAAGTTCGCGGTCGTGAAGCCATGAAAGCTACCAGCGGGTTACTTGTTCCCTGGAGAGCAGGCTAGAACTCCAGGGCCGACGAGGCGTGGGCTGCTGTTAATCGAGGCTGTCGCCATGTGGAAAACGCGCGACGCCGCGGTCAGGCTGCCTCATTTGGCGGTGTCTATCAGACCTGGCCCCAACACTCCGGGCGCATGACTGCACCTATTCACTCCAGCCAACAGCCGGGCGCCTCTGGGACCTCGACCTTGTCACCATCGACGGTCGTCTCCTCGTCGTCTGCGCCGTCGAGCCGCCAGCGTGGGTCTGGGAGCCGTCCAAGGACCGATGGACGCAGTACCGGCTGGACATGCCGTACCGTTCCGACGACTTCCGCGCGATGGTCGGGCACCTCCCGACCAACAATGACAAGGACGCCGGGCTGTTCACTAGAGTCTGCGCCGCCGTCGTGGACGGTCGGATCGTGGTCGGTGGGGCCGAGTACCGGGAGTCCCTCGCGCAGTGGGATCTGGCCAGCGGAGCTGTCCGCGTGCATGCGCGTCTCAACCACGGCGGTACGGGGAAAGTAGCGACAGTGCGGCTGAACGGGCGACCGTTCTTCATCAGCTGTAGCGACCGTACATACATGTGGGATGCGGCACATACAGACACCAACGGTGCTACGGACGTCGAACCAGCCGTGCTCTATGGAGACCGAGCGCCGCCTCGTCCATGGGCCGTTCGACGAACACCACGGCAGGGAGGTTGTCGGCGTCCGCGTCGCTGATTGGGACGGTCGCACGGTCGCCATCACGGCAGGGGAGGACGGCCGGGTACTCGTGTGGAACCTCGAACGAAGCTGACGGCGTGCCCGGTGAGGCCCGTCATGACAGGTCGTGCTGGTCATGGTCTCAGCCACTATCCACCAAGATGATTTCCGCGCCTGGCGAGTTCACTCCGTGCCGGTCTCGTCGTCGTCCAGCTCCGGCGCGTCCGGGTCGCGCAGGGGCCGCAGCCCCTCGCGCGGGACGGATGCGGTGAAGCGGTAACGCCCCAGGACGTTGAGGTTGCGGTGCTTGAGCGGGGAGAGCCGCGCGATGTCCTCGTCCCGGATCTCGTGGCCCTCGGCGCCGAGATGGTCGACGGCGGCGTCGATGTACCGCGTCGTCCAGAGCACCACGGCGTTCAGCACGAGGCCGAGCGCGCCGAGCTGGTTCTCCATCCCGTCGCGGTAGGCCTGATGGATGGTGCCGCGCTAGTCCCGCGCGGCCGGCGTGGAGCCAAGGTAGCCCGCGGCTTGGATGAGGAAGAGATCAGCGTAGCGGCCACGGGTACGCATGAGCTGGGCGTGAGTGCCGTGCTCGATGACCCGGCCGCAATCCAGGACGTAGATGCGGTCGGCGCTGCGGACGGTGGAGAAGCGATGGGAGATGAGCAGGACGGTACGGCCGGCGAAGAGCTGGCGGATGCTCGCATAGAGGTCCGCTTCGGCTTGGGGGTCCAGCGCGGCGGTGGGCTCGTCGAGAATGATCAAGGGGGCATCACGGTAGAAGGCGCGGGCGATGGCGAGTCTCTGCCACTGGCCACCCGAGAGGTCGGTGCCGTCGGTGAACTCACGGCCGAGGATGGTGTGATAGCCGTCGGGGAGGCCCTCCAGGAGTCTGGCGGCGCCGGCGGATTCGGCGGCGTCTCGGATCCGGCTGGGGTCGGGTCGGCTGCCGACGCGACCGAAAGCGATGTTGTCGTTGGCGGTCAGCTTGTAGCGGACGAAGTCCTGGAACACCACGGCGCAGCCGTGGCGTAGCTGGTACAGGTCGGTGGCAGGGCGACCGTCCCGGACCAGCGTCCCGCCCGTCGGCGCGTACAGCCCGGCCAGGAGCTTTGCCAAGGTGGTCTTCCCTGAGCCGTTGGCCCCGACAAGAGCGATGATCTCGCCTTGGTGGAGGGTGATGTCCACGCCATGGAGGGTAGGGCGGTCGGCACCGGGATAGGTGAAGGTCAGGCCGCGTGCGTGCAGTGTCCTGAACGGGCGTACGGGTTCGGCGGGTCCGGCGAGCGGCTCGACGGCTTCGGCCGTGAAGGTGCGAAGGTCTTTGAGGAAGTAGAGAGACTGGCCCACGTTGTTGAGCATCTGGCCGGCCACTTCCAGCCGGCTCGACAACAACCAGAGTCCGGCCAGGCCTGCGGACGCGGCGGCCGGGGAGACAATGCCGGCGGTCACCATCGCCCAGACGGAGGAGATGACACCGACGATCAGGGCGGTGGACAGGAGCTTGGCGCGGATCTCACGCCAAGCGTATGTGCGGATCAGACGGGCCATGCCGTTCAGCTCTTCAACGTACTCGGCGTCCCAGCGGGCGTGGAGGGTGGAACCGAGGTTCAGAGCCCGGATCTCCTTGGCCTCGTCCCGGCGCGTGAGCAGCTGCTCCAGGTATCCGCGACGACGGTGGTTCTCGGCCAGGGAGTGGTGCATCGCGTACACGGCGTTGCGCCGGTCTTTGGCGGCTTTGAACAGCGGCAACGCGCTGAGAGCCGCGAAGGGGAGCAGCCACCAGGCCATGGTCAGGAACACCCCCGCCATGGCCAGCACGGTCAGCGCCGCCTGCAGCATCGCAACCAGCATCATGACCACCTTGGCCGGCTCACGTCGCGAGGCGTGTACCGCGCGCTGTAACCGGTCGTGGAAGTCCGGGTCTTCGAATTTCGACAGCTCGGTGTGGGCGGCGGCACGTAACACCAGCGAGATGACGTGCCGGTCGACTCGATCGGTGAGGATCTGCTGGCGCATGCCGTTGAGCGTCTGCAAGATGCCACCCGCGGCACCAAGGGCGACCAGCACCGCCAGCCCGGACACCAGGCTCCCCAGGTCGATTCCGGCGCCGTCTCCGCGGGCGAGGGTCATCACGTCGTTCACCATGCCGCGCAACAGCAGCAACGCGCCGGCCAGGCCGCCCGCCGTGGTCAGTTGCAGCCCCACCACGGTGAGGACACCACGCCGATCCACCGCCCAGGACATGCGCACGGCGTGCACCGCCGCTCCGCACAAGTCGCGGACGGTGAGCCCTGGTGTCACTGCGCCCATCGCTCGATCCAGCTGCGGTGCTCGCTGGTGAGGAACGCAGTGTGTTCCGCGTAGCGGAAGGCGTGGCCCTCACCGGGGAGGAGGAGCAGGCGCGCGGTGCCGCCGGTGGCGACGATAGCCTTGTACAGTCCGACGGATTGTTCGGCAGGGGTGGCGGGGTTGGCGTCGTCGACTCCGTGGGCCAGCAGCACCGGCCGGTCCAGTTTTTGGGCGAATTCCACAGCGCTGAAAGCCCGGTAGATGTCGGGTGCCTGCCACAGGTGGCGCTTTTCGTGCTGCCAGCCGGTCGTGGTGAGGGTGCGGTTGTAGCAGCCGCTGTGCACGATCGCCCCACGCAGTTCGGGGACATGGGCGAGGGCGTACAGGGCGAGGGTGGCGCTGAAGCTGTGCCCACCCACCAGGACCGGACCGTCCACGGTCGACACCGCGGCGCGTACCGTGTCGATGATCTGCGGGTGCAGGAGTTCCACGGTGGCGTCAGCCGGCCAGTGCAACGGCAGGTTCAGGTACGCGACCGCGTGCCCCGTATCCAGCAGGGGAGGCGCCGTCACGCGGTCGCCGGGCCTGGCATCACGCAGCCACAACACCGTTCCCGGCTTTCCCGGATAATGCGTGAGCGTGGCCTGGTGATGTCCGGTGTGGATCTTGATCGGCGCGAGGCCGGTGGATACGGGACACGATGTGTCCCCCTGTCGCGCCGGCTTGCGTGGAACCTCGCCGACTGCACGCGGCCAACCGGAGCCATCCACCGGGACAACAAGGCTGGACCAGGACAGCCCTTCCTCGGAGGCGCGGTCCTCCTCGGCGTACTCCACATAGAGCTCACCGTCCATGCTGGTGAGACGCCGTACCACCAGGGGACCGGCCAGTTCGGTCGCCTGGCCGGTGACCGGATCCAGCGCCGCCGGCCGGGCGCCAGTGAGGGCCACGAGTTCGGGCACGCTGGGCAGGAACTTGACGTACCTCGGGCCCGTCGCCTCCAACGCCACCGGACTTGCATGCGTCCGCGGGGCTTCTGCTGCCGGGGGCGGTGGAAGGAGCAGCGCGAGGCGATCCCCCACCCAGGCGTAGGGTGGCCAGGCGTGAGAGGTTGCGGCCCGCACCTGGTCGAACATCGTGACCGTCTGGGCGACATAGTCGGCCACCCACGGGTATGCACGCCGATCCCACACCACCAGCCCGGCGACGAGGGGTCGTTCGGGGTGCCAGGCCAGTGGTGCGGGCAGCACGTCGGCGACGGGCAAGGTCCAGCCCGCTGATGTGCCGTGCGCGTGGATCTCGATGCCCGTCAGCCGTGCCCGCCTTTCGTCGAGCCCGGCCAGGTCCGGGTCTACCAGCAGTTCGCGCCAGTGAGTGACAGCGGGATTCGCCCGCGCGATCGACGCCTGGGCCGGTGCGGTCAGCTTCGCCCAGGCGCCGGTCGGTGAACTGTCCTGCCAGGTGTCAAACACGTGCGGTGACCACGATCGAATTGATGAGGGCCTTGACGGAGCCGATACCCGACACCGGTTCGCCGACGCGTCGGCCGTCGCCGTCGAGGCCTTGGGCGCAGGGCACGCCCATCGCCGCCATCGCGCCAGGGGCTGCGTCGTCAGGTCCGAGCACGGTTTCGACGACCGCGTCGCGGCGGGCCGGTTCCATGCCTGCCACCAGCTTCTTCAGCGCCCGACAGGATGGGCATGACTCAGTCGTGTAGAGCTGCACGCCATACACCGCATCGGTGCGTTCCACGATTTGTTTCTCCTTCGCTGCTTCGACCGCGCGGGCGCGACGGTCCACCGCGACGACCACGCCCGTGATCAGGGCCGTTGCGGCTATCGCGACGCCGACACGCAACGCCGTCTGGGCACCGGGCCCGATCAGCAGAGCGATGGCTCCCAGCGACGCGCCGACGGCGTTCATGACGATGTGAGTACGGCCCACCGAAGCCAGCCGCGCCAAGCCGAAGCACGCACACTCCTGACCGCGCAGTGCATGCGACACACCGGTCAGCGCCAGGTAGGCCACCAGGCCACCCACCGCGGCAAGGCGGCCGGGCACCACGATCAGTAGCACCGCGCCGACCAGCTCGGCGGAGGCGACCAGGCGCGGACCGTGCGGCGCCGCCAGGGGCCCGTCGCCGACGGGCCAGGACAGCCGCTCGGTGGGCGCCACCAGCTTCGCCACACCGGACGCGACGAGGGGGCCGGCCAGAACCGCCACCAGCACATCAGCTACCACTGCTCAGCACCACCCATCCGGCCGCGATCAGTTCCTGGGCCATCGGCCCTTTCGGTACGCCGCCGGCCAGCAATTCATGGATCGCAGCCGTCTGCGGCTCATCGCACTCGGCGATCGCCAGGCTCACACCGTTCACCAGAACCGCGCCGCCATACGGCAAGCGGGTCAGCGTCACCTGGGGCGCCAGTTTCACCGTGCTCATGCTTGACCTCGCATCCAGTGGTCAGTCCACACCAGCCGCAGCAGCGCCAGGGCATGCTCGCTCATCCGCCGAGGGTCTCGCAGCGCTGCGGCGACCTGCTCGGCCTCGATCAGGCCCGCATCCGCCAAGGGGGAATCACAGACATATGCCGCCAGCTTGTCCCTGTGTGCATACAGGTGTTCCGCAGCGGCCAGGCGCAGCCAGTAACCCGCCGGCGACCGCCGTACGCCCGTCACACGGTGCGCGCCGATCGCCTGCCACAGCGGCAAACTGTTGCGGAACATGCCCCGCTCGATCCGGCCGATGTCGTCGGCCGAAAGTGCAGCCACCGCGGCAAGGACCCGCGGGTCGAGGGCCGGCAGCACCGCGCCGGCATCTCCACGTTCGGCGAGAGCGGCGTCGGCCTTGCCCAACACCGGCGGGAGGGAATCGATGTGTGCTTTCCATAGCGGAAGGCGCAGCTGTTGAGCGATGCCGTATTCCTCCCGGCCTGCTTCGGTCAGACCGGGCACGAAGTTCACTCCCGTCGGCACCTGTGGCGGCTGAGCACCCTGCCGCTGCGCTCCCGGAGGACCCTGCGCACTGGCCATGGGCGCGTACACGGTCCGCTCCTCCAGGAGCTTGCGTGCCTCGGCCAACGTGGGCAGTCTCCCAGCCACGTGAAACGGCTCGCATTCGAGCAGCTTTTCGTCGCTGATCTCGGTTTCGGCCAACCGGACCGAGACCAGGTCCTCCAGCAGTGCCCCGGATGCCAACGGCAGGTCCACCGCCGAGGACAGCTGCGCCAGCATGCGGCGGCGCACCTCCACCTCCAGCATGAGGGGTCGTGGCGACTGGGTGGAGATCGGGTGGTGGTCCAGCAGTCCTGAGACATCCATCGGCACCCGCCGCAGCTCCAGCCCGGGCACCTCGGGCAGGGGCAAATGCGCGAAGGCCGCGCCCAGATCCGCGTACACCAGCAGCGGCCGTTTACCCGCCCGGTATGCCGCCACCGCCAGGAACGCCGAGGCAAGTCCGCCGCTGTAGGCGATCCCGAACTCGCCGGCGGGCAGCGCCGATCCGATGAGATCGATCAGATCCCTCTCAGGGCCGGGCAATCGTGGTGGCTGCCGCTCCACCCGTACCCCCGCGGCGTCCACCCGCACCACTGTGCCGACCGTCAGTCGCTGAACGCCAGGCACCCCCAGCGCGTCATCCGGCGCCGCCACGCCGCCGTGCACCGAAGCGAGCAACTCCCACGACTCCGGAGCAGGGATGCCCGCGTCACCGGCGACAGCGGCCAAGCCCTCGCCCCACTCCAACCCCGAAGAACCGATCCGGTAATACACGGGCAGTGTCGACGGCAGTTCCAGGGCCAGTTCGAAAGAACTCTTCGATTCGACGGTTCGTAGGCCGGGAGTTGCCGACCCAGGACCACTCGACCGCACTCCACGCCTACTTATCTCGACCCGGTTCATGACTGATGAACCTGGAGGTAGGTCTCCTTGACAGGAAGCGAAGTGCTCACCACTTCGCTGTCACACTCCACCCACGCGTAAAATCCCGCCGGTGACGTCGCCGGCACCGTTTCCCTGCCGAGGTGGAACGTGGCCGGGAAACCCAACCTCCGCAGTCCTGCCGTTACATACAGTGCGTCCTCCACCGGATCCAGGAACCCCATGCTTCTGCGCTGCTCCAACCGCAGCGAGGTAACGACGTCGTCGACCCGCGGCTCCGGGCGGACCGGCGCCACCTGCGGCCATGATTCGATCCGGTACGCTCCCACCCCGTCCAGTACCGACTCAAGAAACGCGTACGCTTCCATCGCCGCCTTTCTGACCATCACGGGATCCCTTTCCGTTACGTGCATGTCCGGCATCGGAATCGCAGCGCGGACGCGACACATCGAAAGGATGGCATCAGCGCGCGATCCGTCATCTCCCAAGAGCTGGGTTGGGCCGTACATCGACCGGCCCAACCCAGCCTCAACGCCAAGCGGCCGGCACCGTAAGCCCGTCTGGATCCACAGTGACGGCCACCGAAGCACACAGTGTCTCGGTTTTCTTATTGGTCGCCCTTGCGGCAGTGGCCGTCCGGAGCGCCGTTGGAGTTGTACCAGTTACAGAATCCGCTGCAGCAGTCCCAGTCGAATAGACAGGTTTCGCCATTCGTGTTGCATTCCTGAATCACGGTGGACTGTGAAGCGAAAATGTGCTGCTGCAGGTCATTGCCGGCAAGGCGAGCAGCAACCGACGTCGTGATCACGTATGTCACCTCCTTTTCAATGCGATTCCGGAAGTATAGGAATAGCAGATTTATGTTCTATGTTCGTTCCATATATTGGCCGTATCGGTGTCCAGCCCTCCCTACGGGCGCCGCGGCCGCAGATTCAGACCGTCACGGCGGCCATCGGCAGCTCGAATGCACGAAACTATCGACATCGCATGCAGCGTCACGTCAGTATCGTCACCGGCTGCGGCAGGCAGAGATCAGCCGGATCACGCGATCTCCTTCGCGAGCGGACCACCTGGACCGGCACTCACCGGGACCGCGTTCATGCCGGGCAGAGTGGAACGCGTGATCGCCGCGACGGCCGAGACGACAATCGACCGACACTACGAACTGAAGGGTCAACCAGCACGAACCCCGCGGCATTGCAGGGCCGGGGGGAACGAAGTGCCTCCTGCTGGACCGCCCGCTCGCCGCAGGAATCCCGCAGCGCCCGACCGGAGCGCTCCGAACAGGTACTCGTCGGTGTCGAAAGTGGTGAGCGCGAGCACCCTCGGTGGTGCCTCCACGTCGGCGAGTTGCCGGATCGCGGAGATCCCGTCGACATACGGCATGCGCAGGTCCATCACCACCACGTCGGGACGCCGCCACAGCGCCTGGTGCACGGCCTCGGCTCCATCGGCCGCCTCAGTGACCACCTCGATGTCGGACTCGCCGTCCAGCGTCACGCGCAGTGCGTCGCGTACGGCCGGCTGGTCATCGGCGATCACCACCCGAATGATCACAGCACACTCCTCATCCAGGTCGGCCGGGCCAGCATGCGATGCACCCCATGATGCCGGACTGTCGATGTCGAACCATCCGTCATCCGGTCGCTCACGTCGGGTTCCCCGCAGCGCTGGAGGGCTGTGCCTGACCCTTCGGTGATGCCAGACCCTTCGCGATCGGCACGACGGCCTCCACCAGCCAGCCGTGCTGCGGGACCGGGCCTGCCGTGAACGTTCCCCCATGCTGGTGTACGCGTTCGCGCATGCCCCTGATGCCTCGCCCCTCCGCTCCGGCAGGGCCGCGGCCGTTGTCCGTGATCGACATCGTCACCGCGGTCCGGCTGCGCCGCACTCGCACCTCCACCTTGGTGGCACCCGAATGGCGGGCGGCGTTGGTGAGCGCCTCCTGCACAACGCGGTAGACCGTACGACCCACGCCGGGCGGCAGCGGGACACCGGGGCCGACGCGGTGGACCGATATCCGCAGGTGCGGAGTGGAGAGCCGCGCGGCCAGGTCCTCGATCTCTTCTAAGCCCGGTCTGGCGGGCGCCTCGCGCAGGGTGTCGAGCAAGGCGCGTACCTCTTCCAGCGCGGCGGAGGACAACTCGGCGATGGTGCCCAGTGCTCTGTCGGCGGTCGGCGCCTGGCCGCGCAGGGCACGGCGGGTGGCGGTGGCCTGCATGTGGATCGCGGTGAGGTGGTGGCCGACGCTGTCGTGTACGTCGCGGGCGAGTACGGCGCGGTCCTCGGCCATGGCGCGCCTGGCCTCGGCGTGGTCGAGCCGCGCCGCCTGCGCGACCCGCTCACCGTGCAGCCGCAGGGCGTGGCCGACGGCGACCGGAGCCACGCCCATGATGACCAGGTCGGTGACCACGGACAGGCCCTTGTAAGCCTGCGGTATGAACAGGCCGTAGCCGATGGTCCAGACAATGGACAGGCTGATGACCAGCCATGGGCGGCGCGGCACGTGGAAGGCCGCCGCCCCGAACATGACCATGGTCACCAGCCGGCCAGGCCAGCCCGGTATCACCAGGCCGAGCAAAGCTATCGCTGCCGACAGCAGCGCTCCCGGCAGAGGGAAGCGTGCGCGCAGCGTCAAAGGCAGGGCTGCGGCGAGGCTGGCGCCCGCCAGGAGGGGCAGCCCGGGTCGCGGCGGCCCGCCGTCGAGCATGGCGAAGGCGGTGAGCACGGCCGTGGCCGCGAGCACGAGCAGCCCCTCTCTGACGTACACGTCGGCTACGCTACTTCGCCGGTCCGCAGGAGGCGCCGCAGGCGGCATCTTGCCCGTGGTCAGGTAGCGGTGCACGTGCTCGCGTACGCACGGGTGGCCGGAGAAGTAGAGGGCATGTCCTCCCACAGCCTTCAGGTAGCGGGCGCGGGGAAGCTGGTCGGCCAGTCGGCGGCCGTCGGCGGCCGGGCTGTTGTCGTCGTGTTCGCCGTTGGCGATGAGCACAGGCGGCAGGCCCGGCGCCTTGATGGGATGGGGCGCGTATGTCCTGGTCGGGGGCAGGCCCGCGCAATGGTTGGCCATCGGCCACACCATCCGACATCCGATGTGGGGCGTATCGCGACGCAGCGTGGTCTCCAGCTTCTTGAGCTTGTCGTAGCCGGGGTAGGGCAGATCGGCGCAGAGGATGACGCGCGACAGGTTGGGGTCCGGCGCTCCTTCCACCTTGGCGAAGAACGAGGCGTCACCGGCCTGTGCCCGCGCGAGTCCGGCGGCCAGGTGCTCCCAGGTGGCCTCGTAGGTGAAGTTGGCGCGGGAGGCGATCTGGGTGTCGCTGATGCGCACCTCGGGACCGGCCTCGGGCGCGGGGATGGGCTCGCGGCGGGCCTTGTCCATCACCTTGTCCCAGACGGCCAGGGGGTCCTTGCCGTGCAGCGCGCAGATCGTGGTGCTCTGACACCAGGCGGCGAAGCGTTCGGCGTTGCCTTCCAGGGCCTGGGCGCGCCGGCGAAGCCACTCATGCAGGTCAGGTGTGGTGTGGTCCCACACGCTGTCGAGGTACATCCGGCCGACCTTGTGGGGGAACAACTCAGCGTAGGACTGCCCGAGCACGGTGCCGTGCGAGTTGCCCACGTAGGTCAGTTTGGCCTGGCCCAGGGCCTTTCTGATCGCCTCCATGTCGTGTGCGATCTGCCAGGAGTTGAGGTTTCCCGACAGTGGCCCGGCTTCCTTGGCGCACGCTTGCCCGAACGTGCGATTCTTCGCACTGTATGCGTCGTAGGCCGACTTGCGCGGAAACACCCATTCAGTGGCGAACGGTGAGGGGATGGGGCAGTTGACGGCAGTGGACTTGCCGAACCCTCGCGGGTCGAAAATCACCACGTCGAACCATTTGGTCAGATCTGTGAAGTACTTCTTTCCTTGGCGGAGAAGCGCGATCTGCTCGCCAGGGCCACCGGTGTTGACCAACACCACTCCCTTCTTGCCGGCCTCATCCTGGGCGGGCAGCTTGGCGAGGCCGATCGTGACCTTCGGCCCTGATCCACGGGCCCAGTCGGCCGGCACCTGGATCTGCTCGCACTGCAGACCGTCTCCGCAGTCCTGCCACGACAGCGGCGTGGTCGTGACCGGGGCGATG
Organism: Nonomuraea sp. K271; assembly: GCF_009908215.1. NCBI lineage: Bacteria > Bacillati > Actinomycetota > Actinomycetes > Streptosporangiales > Streptosporangiaceae > Nonomuraea > Nonomuraea sp. K271. The sequence goes on from NZ_JAAAHR010000026.1 coordinate 33,466, forward strand.
GCGGTGACCGCGCCGATGACGAATAAGGATCGCGGGGGTCGTACCGATCGCGCGTCCCCCTTTCTGTATATCTTTGCCGGGAGAACGACGGGGGATGTCCGCCTACGCCTCCCGGGTCCGCGCCTTCCTGGCCTGGCTGGACAGCGCCGACCTGGACAACGCCGACCCACTCGCCGACCCGCACGGCCGCGACTTCGCCGTGCGCGACTACAAGACCCAACCTCAAGACGGTGGCCAAGCGGAAGGCCAACACCGTCAACGCCCACCTGACCGCGCTCGACCACTTCTTCACCCACCGCGGCATTGGCAGACTCCAGCATGGTAAGGCTAGCTAAGCTTAATTGAGCTGGACGAAGGGGTGCCATGACGGACAACACCGCGGCAACCGAGGGCCTCATGAACGAGCGGGGCCGCCTTATGCAGCTCGTCTTCGGCACCATGGCTGCGCAGACCCTTCGCGCGGCCGTCGAGCTGAAGATCGTCGAGGTAATAGGCGAGGAGGAACGCACGGCCGAGGAGGTGGCACGCGACTGCGGCACGCAGCCCGTCACGACGCTCCGGATGCTGCGCGCCCTAGCCGGTCTCGGGCTGCTGAGCGAGACCGGCACCGGCGCGTTCACCGTCGCTCCGGCCGGCCTGCTGCTGGACGAGCGCCGGTCCGACTCCCTCGCCTCGCTCATCTGGACCTTTTCCGACCCTTTCATGACCCGCGCCTGGGAGCATCTCGCCGACAGCGTCCGCACCGGCCAGACGTCCTTCGACAAGGTCTTCGGCGCCGGCTTCTTCACCCATCTCGGACGTCGGCCCGACCTGTCGGCCAGGTTCAACGCCGCGATGAGCCAGGGCAGCCGCGCCACCGCTGACGCGCTTCCCGCCCACTACGACTTCGGCCGCTTCAGCACCGTCGTGGACGTTGGCGGCGGCGACGGCACCGTCTTGGCCGCCATCCTGAACGCTTACCCGGCGCTGCACGGCGTGCTCTACGACACCGCCGAGGGCATGGCCCAAGCCGCGGGCACCTTCGAACGGGCCGCCGTCACCGACCGGGCCGAGCAGGTGGCGGGCGACTTCTTCGTCTCCGTGCCCCCAGGAGGAGATCTCTACCTACTCAAGAGCGTTATCCACGACTGGAACGACGAGCAGTGCGCCGGCATCCTGCGGCGCTGCGCCGAACGGCTACCCGCACACGGCCGCGTCCTGATCATTGAACCCCTGCTTCCGCCACAGGCCGGACAGGTCAAAGGCGGGCTGGCCTACCTCAGCGACCTCAACATGCTGGTCAACGTCGGCGGCAGAGAAAGGACCCCGGAGGAATTCGAGAACCTGTGCCACCTCGCGGGCCTCTCCACCCCCGTGATCACCACGCTCCCCCAGCCCCACGCGTTCGCCATGATCGAGGCCGCCGCCAAGGGTTGACCCGGCGAAGACCAGGTCGACTCGGCCGGGCCGCGACCCCACCCGCCGCGTCAGAGTCGGCCAGTACCCCTACGGCGTTCTGCAACCGCTGCTCGCCAATGACATCGATCGATCCGTCCAGGCCGCCACTACCCCGGCGGCCCGGGTTGTGATCGCGCTCGCCGGAGTCCACGCCGCGCGCGCGGCCGACATGCTCGCGCTGCACCTGGACGACGTCGACCTCGGCAACCGCCGCATCGTCATCGCCGGGCGGGCCTGCCCACTCGACGACCTCACACACCGGCTGCTCCTCGACTGGCTCCGCCACCGCACCGCTCGCTGGCCCAACACCGCCAACCGGCCTTGAGGATCGGACCGGATTTTGGCGCTACAGAGTCGATCTTGACGACGATTCGGTGACGACGGCTGTTTGCCCTGGTCGAGCGCCTAACGTGCCTGCTCATGCCTGTGGATTTCCTCTCAGATGAGCAAGTAGCCCGCTATCGCCGGTTCCGGCCCGAGGTTTCGGTGGCCGAACTCGAGCAGTTCTTTCGGCTGGACGCCAAGGCGCTGCAGACGCTGGCGGGTAAGCGCCGACCGGCGACGAAGCTGGGATGGGCAGTGCAGTGGGGCACCGTGCGGTTGACCCTGACCAAAAATGTCGGGGGCGGCGACGCCGCCCCCGAGTCCTGGACATTGCGTGCGATCGCGCCGGTAGGTGCCATGCCAGGGCCGGCGGGAGGGGGAGTGGGCAGCAGTATCCCGCAACCCGTCGCGGTGCCCCGACAGCAATCACCAGTCCGGGCCTGCCTCCGGCTGACAGAACAGGCCTGTCAGCCGGGGCGGCGGAGGGTGCGGCGCACGGCCAGGCCGCCGAGGGCCGCCGACGCGAGCGCCAGGATCCCTGCCTCGGTCCACTGGAAGCGCCAGAACCTGGACGGCGGATGGTAGTACACCGCGTACCGGTAGCCCTTGCCGAACAGGCACGCCTGCCACGCCTCGGCATTCTTGCTGCTCTGCCCCACGTCCACCCGACGCGGGCAGCCGCTGTCGGCCGGCTCGGCGACCTCCCTCCCGGACGGCTCCACCCAGGCGGCGCTCACCAGCCGGGCGTCGGGATCGTCCAGCAGCACGGTGCCGGACAGCTCGGTACGCGCCGGCTCGGCGTAGTGGTCGCTCAGCTGGAACAGCGTGAACATCGATACCGTCACACCGGCCACGACCAGCGCCATCGCAGGCAGCGTACGCCGGAACAGGGTGCCGGCCGCAGTGCCGAGCGCGAACGCGTATAGCCACCACGCCGCCGGCTCCACCCCGACCATGTTGAACACGCCGATGTTGCCGAACGTGGAGTCGACCCCCGTCCTGAACACCGGCCGCCACAGGCTCACCATGAGCGACAGCAGCAGCCCGCCCGCCACGACCGCTGCGCCCAGGAGCGACAGCTTGACTGCCAACCACTGCCAAACGGGCACGGACTGGGTCCAGGCCAGGCGGTGGGTGCCGCGTTCGTACTCGCGGCCGAGCAGCGGCGCGCCCCAGAACGCCCCGATCAACGCGGGCGCCACCAGCGGCATCCAGCCGAAGATCGAGTAGACCGCGTCGTAGCGCTGACCGAGCGCCACCGCCAGGTCTCCGCACGCCACGGCGGCCCCGGGACAGCCGGGCGGGGCATGCTCGGCCACGTACCGGCTCGCCTCCACCGCCGAACCCAGCAGCAGCACCCCCAGCAGCGCCAGGAAGGTCGCCGTCACGAGGATCTGTGCCCGGTGCTGGCGCCAGGTCACCCAGATCACGCGCCCACCCCCGTCAGTCCCGGTAGCGCCGCCGACTCGGGGCTGCGCAGGTAGCCCATGACGAGCTCCTCCAGCCCGGGCCGCCGCGCCTGCCAGCGCGGATCGAGCGGCGGCGCGCCCCTGACCAGCATGCTGACCTGCCTGCCGGCACGGCTCGCGCCCACCACCTGCGTGCCCGCCGCCGATGCCGCGTCCGGCCCGGTGAGCACGAGATGCCCGTCGAGCAACTCCTCGATGTCACCACTGACCTGCAGCCGGCCCCCGTTCAGCACGACCAGCCAGTCGCAGGTCTCCTCTAGGTCGGAGACGACGTGCGAGGACAGCAGCACGGTCAGCTCCTGCCCGGTCATCTCCGCCATGATCGAGCGCATCACGTCGTGGCGGGCGAGCGGGTCGAGGTTGGCCAGCGGTTCGTCCAGCACGAGCAGGTCGGGCCGGCAGGCCAGTGCCAGCGTGACCGCCACCTGCGCCTGCTGCCCGCCGGACAGCCCGCTCACCTTCCGCTTCAGCGGGATGCCCAGCCCGGCGAGCCGGTCGGCAGCCGCGGCGTCGTCCCAGCGGGTGTTCATGCGGCGGCCGAAGGCGAGCATCTCGGCGACGGTGAAGCTCTCGTACAGCGGCTTCTCCTGTGCCACGAACGCGGCCTCGCCGGCCACGCGGACGCTTCCCAGCGCTGGGCGCAGCAGGCCTACGGCCGCGTGCATGAGCGTGGTCTTGCCCGCGCCGTTAGGCCCGACGAGCGCCGCCACGCGCCCGGTGGGCACGGACAGCGAGCAGTCGCGCAACGCCCACGTGCGGCGATAGCGGACTCCCAGCCCGGTCGCCTCCAGCGCGGGACTCATGCCACGCCCTCCTTCGCGGCGTCGAGCAGGACCACGGTGAACAGCGCCCGCAGGTCCTCCTGATCGAGCCCGGCCGCGCGGGCGTCGCGCACCCATCCCTCCAGACTGCGCCGCAGCCGCGTGTGCTCGGCGAGCGTCGCACCCGCGATGCCCTGCCGGACGAACGTCCCCATCCCCGGCCGCCCCTCGACCAGCCCTTCGCGCTCCAGCTCCCGGTACGCCTTGAGCACGGTGTTGGGGTTGATGGCCAGGCTCTCGACCACCTCGCGGGCGGTCGGCAACTGGTCGCCGGGCCGCAGCGTACCGAGCCGAAGCGCTTGTTTGACCTGGTGAACGAGCTGAAGGTACGTCGAAACCCCCGAGCCGCGGTCCAGGTTGAACTCGATCAACCAAAGCACTCTTTCACTATTCGAATAGTGAAAGGGTGTTGGATTGGAACGCTCATTGTCAACCTGTGGTCGTCAGGCGACGCCATGTTCGGTAGGGCGACGGGTCTGGAGACAGCCGAGCTGACTGGCGCGCGTGACACCGGCCGCCGAAGGCCCGCGACACGTGCGGCCAGCGGCCGGACGGCGCCGTGTGTTACGAACTCGCCCGCATCCGATCGCTCGCCCCCCATCACAAACGAGTTCCGCTGGCTCGGAGACGAGGAATCCGCGAACCCGCGCGCTTCGGTCCAAGGCCGACCAGGACCCCGCCCAATGTCTTCCCCCCTACGAGGGCGCGCACTGCCGGTACGCGGCCGACTGGCTGACGGTGAAACTACAGTGGCTGCTCGCAACCGACACCGCGGAAAAAGCCGTCCTGTCCGAGCTGGCGGCGGGCTGCCCCAACGAACCACTGAACGTGCCTCCCGCGCCGTAGCACGGGCCGGCGTGGACGCCTAATCAGGCCCGCGGCTGGTCGTCCGCGCCGCCGAGCGCGGCGAGGATCCGGTCGAGCTTGGCGTCCATGCTCGCGAAGCGGCTGCTCATCTCCCGCTTCAGGTCGTCCACGTCCTGGCGCGTGGCGAGGGTAGCGCGGCCCGCCATGATCTCCCCGAGGACCGGCGAGGTGTAGTCGAGGATTTCCTGCCCGATCGTGCCCGGCAGCTGCTCCACGGCCGCCTTGATGTCGGCGACGTCAGCACCGGCGGCGAACGCCCATGACTCCAGCCGTTGGACGCGGTCGGTGAGGTGCATGCCGGGCGAGTCAGTGGGCTCCAGGCAAATGGCGGCTCCCAGGCCGTCCTCGCACTGATTGAGCACCTGAACGGCGGTGGTGAGCTGCCCGCCTCCCTGGCAGCCGCGTCGCGTGGAACTCCTTCGTGACCGGACGGAGTTGCCTGTCTTGAAGGCGTTCCTCCAGAACGCTCTGCTCGTGGCCGCGGCCGCCGCGGTGCTCACCGGACTCACTCTGCTGGAGGGGCAGCCCCGTTGGGGCTCATGACAGCGGTCTTACCCTGCAAGCACAACGCATGCAGTCTCTGTTCGAGCAAGGCGTTCTGCACATGCTCCGCCGCAGCGGCGAGGATCCGGCCGCGTAGCCGCATCCCTTTTACGCGGGTCGCCCGCACGGTCCAGGCCGTCGATGGTGAGGTAGGCCAGGAACAACGGATCCGGCGTCGTACCGGCTGGTGTGGCCTCGGCCTCCAGCGCCCGCCGCAGGTCCGCACGCTCAGTGCTGGTCAGGGGGCGGCGCCCGAGCAGGTCTGGCCAGCCGTCGGGACGGGAGGGCACGGTGAAGCCGGGCCCGACTGGTGCCTCGTCTGTGCGTGCGGTGGGGTTCTCGCTCACCAGGTGCCCTACTCCTGCGGCTCGCCCTCGGCGGCGTTGGGGTCGCGTAGGTCCCGCAGGCGTCCTTCCTCCAGGTGGGGGCGGTGGAAGGGGCAGGAGCCGTGGAAGTTGATGTGCTTGAACACCAGCGGTGACAGGCGGGCTTTGATCTCGCGGCTGATGCCCAGGCCGCCGGCCTGCAGCTGGGCGACGGCGGCGTCGATGTAGAGGCTGTTCCACCAGGTGATGGCGTTCAGGCCAAGGCCGAGGGCGCCGAGCTGGTTCTCCATGCCGCGCTCGTAGGCTTGACGGAGCTGGCCGAGGTTGCCGAAGAAGACGCGGCGGGCGAGCTGGTGGCGGGACTCGCCGGTGTTGGGTGCCGATCATCCTCCGGTAGGACTCGAGGTGGATGATCTGGAGCAGGTGGAGGGTCTTGAAGATCCGCCCGTATGCGGCGAACGCCTCGCCCAGACCGGTCAGCCGTCCATCAGCCGTCATCCTCTTGATCAGGTCGTAGGCGCGGACCTTGTTCGTCGACAACGAGCCGGCGACTCGGACCATGTCGTCCCAGTACTGGACGGTCGCCGGGACCGACACCCGGCGCAACTGCAGCTCGTTGAACGCGCCTCACCCCGTTGGATCCGCGGTGGTCTCGAGTGATCTCCCCGCGCAGCATCGCGCTATCGACCCACCACAGCTGGGTGTCGGTGATGTCGGCATGGCGGGGCGCGAACTGGTAGCCGCAGAACGCGAACATGCCGTAGACGACATCGCTGTAGGAACCGGTGTCGATCGTGACGATGTCAGGGGGTTCGGTGGCGTCGAAGCGGTGGGTGGCGTCCAGGATGTACATCGAATCCCGCATCGTCCCCGGCACCGCCAGCCCGCCGAGCCCCATCACCTTGTCCGACACCGTGTTCAGCCACGTCGTGCCACGCGGCCGCTTGCCGATCCCGAAGTACAGCGGCGACGGGCGCGAATGCAGGAACGGACCTGGACGACGAAGCGCAGCCCGTCGGTGGAGGCGACCAGGCTGCCGCCCCAGTCGGCGATGATACCGATGCCGGCCTGCTTGGTGACCAAGATCGCTGAGGCTGCCTTCGACCACGTCATCGCCGTCGACCTGGCCCGGCAGATGCTTCGCCGGGCCCCCGGGCAACTGGCCCCGCGGCTGCAGGCTGACGCCGCCCGGCTTCCGCTGGCCACCGGGTCGATCGCCGCCGTTGTCCTGGTCGACGCGCTGCTGTTCCCCACTGAGATCACCCGGGTGCTGGCCGCCGACGGCGTGCTGATCTGGGCCAACCAACTGGGCGCCGACGGGCCGCTGTTCCTGGACACACCCACCGTCATCGGCGCGCTGGGCGACGCCTGGAGCGCGGTGCAGTCCGAAGCCGGCTGGGGCAGCTGGGCCGTGCTGCGCCGCGCCGGGGAGCCTTGACAAGGACAGCGACCTGTCCAGGCAGCTGAGGCCCGGCGCCCTCGGCCAGCGCCCGGTAGACGCTGGCCAACGACGGGCGACGCCCCTTGTTCTTGCCCGTGGAGATGACCAGCTTGGACGCGATCTCCGGCACCGGGACCCCGCTCACGCAGGCTGCGTGCATGAGCGACCATGTCGTCGTCGAACACTTTCGGCCGGCCGCCGTGGCGGCCGCGCTCGCGGGCTGAAGCCTGGCCCTCGAGAGACTTCTCCCGGATGTACTCGCGTTCGGACTCGGCCATCCCGGCGAAGAACGCGAACAACGCCGCGCCTGCCCGGACGGGTCGTACACCCCTGCAACGGGCCGGTCAGCAGCTGCTGGATATCGGCCCGACGCAGCCCTTCGGCGATGGTGAGCAGCTCGGCCGCGCCGCGGCCCAGGCGCTTCATCTCATGCACCGTGAAGATCACCCGCTGGTGCGAGACGACGGTCTTGATCGTGCGGGCGTACTCCATGGCCTTGGCGAACTCCGGCCGCACCTTCACGCGCTTGCTGATCACGCCTCAATCGCGGAACGAGATCAGCCTGGCGCGGAGGCTCGCGGCGTCGTTCTCGTCCAGATGAGTTCGGAACGGAATGTCACGCCAAGCCGGCATCCGCGCGGCGCTCGTTGGGCACCGCTCTCCACTTGCCAACTATTAAACATACGTTTAAAGTCCTAAACATGTGTTCAGCATCGCCGGACCTGACCGCCCAGGCCAAGATCCGCAACGCGGCCATCGCACACTTCGCTAAGGACGGCTTCCAGAAGGCCAACCTGCGCGCCGTCGCAGCCACCGCCGGAGTGAGCCCCGGCCTGGTCATCCATCACTTCGGCAGTAAGGAAAAGCTCCGGAGCGTCTGTGACGACCACGTCCTGCGCATCTTGATCCAGCGGGCCGACAACGCACGGCCCAGCGGCATGCAGGACCTCTTTCGCGAATACCTATCCAACCCGGAGGAATACCGCCTCCAGGTGCAGTACATGCTGCGTGCGATCGAGGAGGACACCCCCGCCGCGGCCACGTTCGTCGACACGCTGGTGGCGGAGTCCGAGGAGATCCTGCGGGCCGGTATCGCCGACGGCTCGATGCGACCGTCCTCGGACGTGCGGGCGCTGGCGGTGCTAACCGTGCTCAACAGCGTGGCCACGCTGACCATGCCGCCGCCCCTGGCGCGGGCGCTGGGCTACGAGCGGTTCGGCCCCGACCTGCTGCGCCGCCTCGCCCTGCCCACGCTGGAGCTCTACACCCACGGGCTGTTCACCAACGACACCGCGCTGAAGGCAGCCCGGACCGCGCTGGATGAGTCACCACAGAAAAGGGACTGACACGATGGCCATCACCCTCCCCGACCTCACCCCGCTGGAGAACACGCTCTGGCTGACCCTGGCAGGCAAGGCGCTCGACTACCAGGCCAAACACCCGATCCTGCACGACAAGATCGCATACGACATCTTCAGGAAGCTCGACTACGACGCCGGGCAGTTCAAGCTCTCCGCCAGCCCCGTCGTGGGCATCGCGCACCGCTCCCTGGTCATGGACAACATCGTGCGCCAGTTCATCGCCAAAAATCCCGACGCCGTCGGGCTCGACCTGGGCGCCGGACTCGACACCCGCGTCTACCGCGTCGACCCGCCCACCACCGTCGAGTGGTACGACGTCGACCTGCCCGGCGTGGCCAAGACCAGGCAACTACTACTCCCCGAACGCCCCCACCTCCACACCATCGGCTCCGACCTCAACGACCCCCGATGGATCAGCGAAGTCCCCGCCGACCGCCCCGCCGTGATCGTCGCCGACGGCCTGATCGGGTTCCTGTCCAAGGAGGAACTGGCCACGCTCCTCGACCGCCTCATCCGCCACTTCCCCGCAGGCGAGATCTGCTTCAACGGCTACACGAGGTTCCACGTCTGGGCGGCCAAGAAGTACGCCGGCACCCAGTCCGTCGTCCCCTTCCTGAGGTCTCCCGGCTTCGACACCCCGCAGGACATCGAGCGCCTGGAACCCCGCCTGAAGCTGGTACGCGAAATCCTGCCGGGCCGCGAGCCCGAAGTCGCCGACTACCCGTGGACGACCCGCCTGGCCAACTTCCTGACCGCCTGGAGCACCTCCATCTCACGCAAGGGCACCGCCATCCAGCACTACCGCTTCCAGGGACTCCAGAGGCACCGAGGTGACCGCCGAGGACCGGCGGCTGCTGGAGGATCGTGGGCGCTTCCTGCAGGGCGGCGCCCGGGACCGACCGAAGAGCCGCATCGCCCGGCCGGCCGATCCGACATCGATCAGGCAAGTCACAGCTAGATCAACGCTGTTCTGGGCTCAGTCGGGTCAGCCGCGGCAGAGGCACTACCGTAAGCCGCTGGTGGGCAAGTTCACCGTACGGCGGATGCGGCTGCTCACAGCGAAAGGATCTGATGGCCGGTCCTGCTGGTCGCCGGGCTCGACACCACCGCGAACATGCTGGCCCTGAGCACTTTCGCGCTGCTGCAGAATGCAAGAGGAGAAGGTGGCGCCGGGTGGAAGCGGTCAGCCCGCATTGGCCACGTACTGCTGGACCGGACGTCACAGGCGACGCGGTCACTCTCGCCGCCGATGCCGTCCAAAGATATCCCGGCGTGCCTTCCCCCAGAGGGGATGGAAGCGCGCGGTTGTCACTTCTCGATGGGGATGCCCTCCAGGAGGCCGAAGCCGCCGCCGTTGAAGGTCAGCTCCGTGGTCTCCTCGGGAGGGGCCGGGATGTAGAAGTAGCCGTACTGGGTTGACCCCGAGGCCAGCGCGGCTGGCCAGAGCCGTGAGCCCACGCGGTCCACGTGGGACTTGTCCTGGCCGTTGTACACCTGGGGGTAGATGGTTCCGGTCTTCGGTTCGAAGGCGCTGAACTCGAAGGAGCCTTCGGTGCCGAAGGGGTTGTTCCCCGGCAGGTCGTCGCCCTGGTGGGTGGTCCGGAACCGCGCCACCAGGTATGCGCCGTCCCGGTAGAACGGGTACACCTGCAGCTTCCAGGAGTGTTCCTGGTTTCCGCTGAAGAAGTATTTCTGGTCGAAGGTGGCTTCGGCGGCGGGCTTGGCGTGGGTGAGGGGGTGGAAGCTCGCGGGCGGCGCGGCGTCGGCGGGGTTGACGGTGAGCGTTTTGGTCTCGGTCTCCGGTTCGTCCTCGGGCTCGGGTTCGGCTGCCACGTCCTTCTTGAAGGTGTAGGAGATCTCGACGCGGCGGTTCTGGGAACGGGCCCAGGCGTCGTCGTCGCCGCCTTCGGCCTCGACAGGGTCGGTGGAGCCTTTGCCTCGCGTCTTGTACTCGTAGTCGGAGCCGAGTTCGGTTGCGAGCAGGTCGCGTACGGCGTCGGCGCGATCCTCAGAGAGCGTCTGGTTGTAGCGGTCGGTGCCGACTCCGTCGGTGTGGCCGGTGATGGTGATGGGCGGCTTGTCAGGGTCGGCGCGCTCGCGGGTCTCCTTGATGACGTCGCCGAGGACGCCCTTGGCGTGCCTGCTCAGGTCGGCCTTGTCGAAGGCGAAGAGCACATCGGCGCGCAGCGCCACCGTTTCGCGGTCGGAGTCGGTCTCCCGGCGGCCGACCACGGTCTCCACCTGGGAGATGAGCTTGGTGATGACCGGCTCCTCGTCTGGTTCGCCGGTGGTGACCGGGACCATGACGTTCTCGCCCTTGCGCGGCCATCCCTCGGCGCGTTCCTCCGGCAGGGCCGACGGATAGTTCTGCGGTTTTCCCTGCACGACCGGGACACCGGCGAACTCGCCGATGCCGCCGGGGCCCTCGACGGTGACCCGCTGCGGGGATCCCTTGAGCGGCGGCAGGAAGGCCACCAGCGTGTAGGTGACGCCGGGCTGCCAGAGCTCCTCTTCGTAAAAGTCCCAGATGTTGGAGCCGATCTTCTCGTACGGCGTGTAGCGCAGTTGCTGGACCGGGTCCAGGACGCGGAAGAAGTGCTGGACGCTCATCGCGTTGTCATTCTTGCCGACGTCCGCGATAGGCCGGTCCGCGAGGCTGGTGTACTCGACGGTGAGCCTGGTCATGCCGTCGACCGCGGCGAGTTCGGCGATCTTCACGCGTGCGTTCTGGTGAGCGCTCCAGCTTCCGACGAACCCCTCCTTGACGAATGCGGCCGCAGGGGCGCTGCTGCTGTCAGTGCTCTGCTTTGGTTTGGGCGTCCCGGACGCGGCGGGTTCGTCGTTTCCTCCGGCGAGGCCGCAACCTCCCAGCGTCAGTGCCGCTACGGCGGACATCACGATCGTCGAGGTGGTGCGCCTCACAAAAACTCCACTTCATCCGGTATAGGGCTAACCGGCTACTAACGAAGACGGTGACCATACTGTTCACTGTCGGAAACTTTGACACCCAAGCCTACGTCCAGCCCGCGCACTGTCGCGGGGCATGCAGAAGGTATCGCTGGGCGAGCGGCCGCCGATCTGGACGTGGCGGCGAGTCCTGCCCGTCGTGGGCGGCGACGAACAGCGCGTGCGCGACCTGGGTGAGCGTGTCGAGCCCTGAGGTGATCTCGTCGCAGATGAGAGACCGGGGCCTGGGGGCAGGAGGGCACGGGCGAGCGCCGCGCGCTGGAACTCGCCGCCGGACAGGCGGTGCGGGCGGTGCCGTTCGCCTTGAGATGCTCGGCTGGTACGAAGCACCCCAGATCCGTGCGGGCTGACTGAACACTCCTGGCGTGAATGGGAAGCCGACACTACGCCAGATCGAACCTACCAAGACCTACTGTGCCGGCCCGGGTCAAAGTCTGCGGATGATGCGGCCGGACTGGATGACGTATTTCGGTGGACGGGTGCCGATGATTTCGGGGTCCTCGGCGGCATCACCCTCATAGATCACGAGGTCGGCCAGCTTGCCCGGCTCGATCGTGCCGACCCTGTCGGAGATGCGAAGGAGTTCGGCATTGACGCGTGTGGCCGACTCAATGGCGTTGGCGAGGCCGATCTCCTTGGCCATCAGGTAGATCTGGCGGGCCCTGGTGCGCTGCTCAGTACCGATGAGGTCGGCGCCGGAGCCGAGCGATACCCCCAGATCGTGCAGCATCGTGAGGGAGCGGCGTTGTTCGGTGTGCAGGTGGTCGAGGTCATCGAGTAGATGGTCAGGCACGCCCCAGGCGGCGGGGTCGGAGGCGAGGATCTCGTCTACCGCGAGCGTCGGCACGACGGTGGAGCCGCTGCGCTGCAACGCGGACGCGGTTTCCTCATCGATCATCGACGCGTGTTCGAATGAGCGGACGCCGGCTTCCAGGGCGCGCAGCAGTCCGGTGTCCGTGTGGGCGTGCACGGTGACGTACGAGCCGTGGCTCTGGGCCTCGTCCTGGGCCGCGCGGATCTCCTCGACGGTGAACTGGGGTGACTCCAGCGGGTCGCCCTCGGACAGGACACCGCCAGTCACGAACATCTTGATCTGGGTGGCGCCGCGGCGGAACTGGTTGCGCACGGCGGCTCTGACCTGGTCGGGGCCCGTGCACAGGGCGTGATTGCGGACCAGGCCACCGCCAAGGCCGGGATTGTCCGGCTCGTCGGAGAACTTCGGCCGCATGTCGCCGTGCCCACCGATTTGCGAGAGGATCTGCCCGCTCGGATGTACGCGCGGGCCATTTATCAGGCCGGCCTTGATGGCCTTGAGGACACCGCCGTCGATGCCGCCGAGGTCGCGCAGGGTCGTGAAGCCCTGGTCGAGAGATTCTCGCAGGTTCCTGAAGACATAGCCCGCCTGCTCGGCCGCCGACCAGAACGCCTGGCCGTACAACGAGAGCAAGCCCACGTGCGCGTGCGCGTCGATGAAACCGGGCAGTACGGTATGCCCGTCGAGGTCGAGCACCTCGTCGGCGGGTCCCGTGCCTTTGTCGATGACGTCGTCGTGCAGCCGGAGATCGGCACGGTGAGGGTCGCGGCCGGTCGAATCGAAGACCGTCGCGCCGCGCAGTCCGATGACGCTCATCAGTTGTTCCTCCATGGGTCGGGGATCGCGCCCAGCAGTCGCTTGGTGTGGGGGTGCACCGGATTTTCGAAGAGGTCCTCCGGCGTGCCGTACTCGACGATCCGCCCTTCGAACAGCACCGCGATGCGGTCGCAGAAATATCTGGCCACTGCCAAGTCATGCACGATGAACAGGTATGCGGTGCCCAGCGCGAGTTGTTCCTCGCGTAGCAGGTCGAGCACTTGGGCGCGGACTGACACGTCGAGCGCGGAGATCGGCTCGTCCAGAACGGTCAGGGCGGGGCCGAGAATGAGCGCCCGCGCGATGGCGACCCGCTGCCGCTGGCCGCCTGACAAGTTGCGTGGCACCCGTTCCAGGTATTCCGTGCCCAGACCCATACCGTCGAGCATCGCGGCGGCGCGTGTTCGGGCAGCGGCGCGGTTGGCGAGCCCGTGGACGATCAGCGGCTGGGCCACGATGTCCTGGATCTGCATGTGCGGGTCGAGCGAGCTGAACGGATCCTGGAACACCATCTGGATGTCGCGGCGCAGCTCACGCAGGTGCTTTGATCTGGCGCGGCCGAAGTCGGCCCCGGCCAGTTCGACGGTGCCGCCCGACGGGGTCTCCAGCCGGATGAGGGTCCTGGCCAGGGTGGACTTGCCCGCGCCCGACTCGCCGATGATGCCCACGGTCTCCCGCGCGTGGATCGTCAGGTCCACGTCCTCCAGCACGGTCGTCCTGCCGTACTGCTTGCGCAGGCCGGTGACGCGCACGACCGGCTCTGTCTCCACCTGGTAGTCGAACTCGGGTCCCGGCCTGCGGTCGCCGGCGCGCGGGATGCAGTCGAGCAGGTGACGGGTGTAGTCCTCGCGTGGAGCGGAGAAGAGTTGCCGTGCGGTGCCGGTCTCGACGATCTCCCCGGTCTTCATCACCACGACCTCGTCGCAGAACTCCGCGACGACGTCGAGATCGTGGGTGACCAGGATGACCGACATGCCGTGCCGGTCCGCGGTCGTCTTGAGCAGGTCGAGCACCTGGGCCTGGGCGGTCACGTCGAGCGCGGTGGTCGGCTCGTCCGCGATCAGGACGTCGGGTTGGTTGGCGATGGCGATGGCGATGGCGATGAGCACTCGTTGGCGCATGCCGCCGGAAATCTCGTGCGGGTACTGCTCAAGCCGGCGTTCGGCGTCGTTGGACTCGCGGAACTGCGCCATCTCGCCGATGAACTCGAACGTACGGCGCGCGACAAGCTCCCGATCGAGTTCAGCGCTATCGACCTGCAGTTCCACCTGAAACTGCTCGCGTACGGCAACAACAAGAGCCTGGTGGACACCGTCCGCGGCCTGCGCTTGCGCTCCCGCCTGTACGGCATCCCCCAACTGGCCGACCGTGGTGAACTCGCCTCCACCGCCCACGAACACACCGAACTCCTGGACCTGATCTGCTCGGGCGACGCCGACGGCGCCGAAGCCCTGATGCGCCGCCACATCAGGCACGTACGCGGAGTATGGGCCACCGGCGACAGCACCGACGAGTAGCCGCTGGGGCCGGGGCGCCACACTGGCAGAAAGGGTCGCCGGGTCGTGTTGAGCTGGTCGGAGCGGTGATGCAACGACTCCCGAGCGTTGGCTCGGGAGTCGTTGGTGCTGGGGTGGGTTCAGTTGGTGAGGCGGTGTCTTCGCTCCCGGCTATCGAGGTCCAGTGCGGCCGACGCCTTGTCTACTCTGGGCACTGCATCGCTCTGACCTGCATGTACAGCTGGATGCATGCAGAAGAGTGCTGCGGATGGTCTTCGGATCCGGCCTCGGGGAGCGATGGAACAGTGGTTGGCGTTGAGCATTGACCGACGTCATGGACGCCGTTGACGGCGGGCGTTCCCGCCGGTCACCCGTTCAGCGATGGCTGGGCCCGCCGGTCAGTCGACGCCTTCGATGATGCGGAAGTCGCGCTCGAAGCCGTCGGGGAGGGCCACCAGCGCCGTCTGGTATGCCTCGCTCTCGTACGCCGCGACGGCCTGTTCAAAGCTGTCGAACTCGATCAGAACGACGCGTTGCGTGATTCCGGCCTCGCGGGCGACGACTCGACCGCCACGGGACGGGATCCGGGACAGGACGCGCCCGCCTCCAGCCTGGACAGCCGGACCGGCCAGCTTGTCGTAGGCAGTCAGCCTCTCAGGGTCGGAAATGGCGGGGTAGACACTGACCCAGTAGCCCTTAGCCATGGAAATCTCCTGTGTTGGGCCGGACACGTCCGACTTCGAATTGACACTCAGATCGATCGATCCTGGCGACGGGTACTGCGGTCAGTTGAATCGTCATATGCGCAGGTTAGGGCTTGATGTGCGGTCGAGGGAAAGACCGGTACGGGATAAACTCAGAACGGATCGTTATCAATCGGCGGGGAGGGCACGTGGCGCCGGATACGGTGAGCCTGCGGTACTTCCTGGTGCTGGCGCAGGAGTTGAACTTCACCCGCGCGGCCGCACGGATCGGTATCGCACAGCCCGCACTCAGCGCCCGGATGCGCCGATTGGAGGCAGAACTCGGTACGGCCCTGCTGGTCCGCAACACGCGTAGCGTCGTATTGACCACGGCCGGTGCGGCTTTGGCGGAGTCCGCGCCGCCCGCGCTGGCGGTGCTGGACCGGGCATGGGACACCGCCCGAAGCGCGGCGGCCGGTGAACTGGGGACGCTGCGCATCGGATACAGCCTCAGCGCCGGGGCCGAGACGGCACCGGCCCTGGTGGACAGGCTGATTCGCGGCAACAGCGGACTCGAGGTCGGCGCGGTCCCGATGGCGACACCGGAGATCTCCCCCGCGGTCGCCGACGGCCGCATCGATGCCGGGATCACCCGCGGTGAACAGCCGGGCCGTGGCGTGCGCCGGTTCCTGCTGCGGCGTATGCGCGTCGGGGTCCAGCTGGCGCAGCACCATCCGCTGGCCGAACACCCGGAGATCGAGATCGCCGACGCGGCCGCGTATCCGCTGCGACTCCCGGACCGTGCGGCCAACCCCGTGATCCACGATCAGCTGTCCGCACTGTTCCGAGACACCCGGCCACACCCCCGATTCCGCACGCCCGCAGTCTCTTTCGACATGTCTCAGCGCGACCTGCGCGACGGGGTCACCCTCGCCCCGGCCGGAGAAGCCGCGGTCACGGCACAACCGACCGGTCTCACCTGGCGACCGCTGCGGGGCGCGCCCAGCCTGACGATCCACCTGGTCCTCCCACGCGAGCAGTCGCCGCTACACCGCCGCATCCGTGCCGTCGCCAAAACCCTGGCGCACGAGCTGCACTGGCTGCCGGACTGACGCGCAAGAGGTCAAGCGAGACGGACGCCTGCGGTGGCGAGGCCGAGACCTTGCGCCCGGCGGACTTCGCGGTGATGATGACGTCGGTCAATGCTTAACGCCAACCACTGTTCCATTGCTCCAAACGCCGCCAATTGCATCTGATGCGAATTCGCGATCCTTCGCGAAGCGTTATCGACGGGCGGGTGGCTGACTGCGTCGACCAGCAGCGACAGAGCAGCGCCAGGGATGACGTTAGCGATTTGAGGGGCTCGGCGGTCGGTTGATTCAGGTCTTTTCTACGGACGACCTGCGCTTGCCTGAGCGACTCGCATGGGATGCGGCTTTCTCGCATCTGATGCGAGCAGCGGAGGGTGGTGAGTGTGGAGTTAGCCCGGAGGTGTGGATCGTGAAGGCGAGTGGAACCGAACCCTTGTTGACGTGTCGAAATGCGGTAGATGACATCAAAACCGGGATGGGAAAGCGGTTCCGGGATGAGCCAGAGGGATACCTGTTTGCTGCTCTGGTGGTGTCCGGCATGAAGAGGGCGCGAGCGCGATCCAGGCTCTTGCATGGAACAGGAGAGCCTGTCGTCCTGGGATCCTCGCACGACAGGCGAGGTGGAGGGAGTTCCTCAAGCGGCGGAAACCGTGAGAGGCGGAGTGCCGGTCCAGAGCACAGGGGCGGACCGTCCCGTAGTAGTGCGGAACCTCCTGTAATGGGAGTGGAGCGAAGGGGGCGGGTCATCCGTGGCTTGTTTGCGTGTCAACCGTGCGCGGGAGGAACGCGTGGATGAGTCGAGGTCGAAACCGTTCGATATTTCGAAGCAGTTGGTGTGGGAGGCGTATCAGAAGGTTGCGGCCAATAAAGGTGCGGCGGGTGTTGATGGGCAGTCGATTGCCGCCGAGGACGACTGGATGATGAGAGCCGTGTGAGCTGAGAGGTTCACTCACGGTTCTGCGAGCGGCGGCGGGTGAAACTCCCGCCGCCGACTCTCCTTTGCGTAAATATTATCGATGACGTCCCCGGCGGGTTCGCTCGTTTTTCGCTGCCCCGGTTAGGTGCTGGTGGCTTGTCCCGATGTGCGGCCCGCCGGGGTCCTGCCGCCCGGTGTGGCTTGATAGGAGCGTGCGACGGCTCGATGCAGGCGTGCCCGCCGGACTGGCATGGACCGAACTGCCTGGTAAACAGGCTGCAGGAGGAACAGTTGGTCGTCATCGGCATCGATGCCCACAAGCGCACCCACAGCCTGGTCGCGGTCGACCGGGTCGGCCGCAAACTCGCTGAGCGCACCGTCCGCGCGACCCCGGACGGTCACGTGGACGCCGTGGCCTGGGCGAGCCAATGGCCCGACGTCGTGTTCGCCATCGAGGACTGCCGGCACGTGACCCGGCGTCTGGAGGACGATCTGCTCCGGGCCGGCTACCGGGTGGTGCGTGTGACCACCCAGCTGATGGCGGGCCAGCGCCGCGGTGGCCGAGAACGCGGCAAGTCCGACCCGATCGACGCGCTGGCGGTCGGCCGGGTCGCGCTGCGCGAGCCGGACCTGCCCATCGCGCACCTGGACGGCCCGTCGCGAGAGGTGAAACTGCTGGCCGACTACCGCGACGACCTGGTCGTCCAGCGGACCCGCAGCTGCAGTCAGCTCCGCTGGCACCTGCACGAACTCGACCCCGAACTGGACATTCCCTCCCGCGGCCTGCGTCGCCGTTGCCTGCAGGATGAGCTCTGCGAACACTTGGCAGACATGCCCGGAGTGGTCGCGCAGATCGCTCGTGAGCTGCTGGAACGCTGCCGCCAGCTGACGGTGCGTATCAACCAGCTGGAGAGCCAGCTGCGCAAGCTGGTGCGCGCTCTGGCCCCGCAACTGCTGGCCATCCCTGGCTGCGGGGTGCTCGGCGCGGCCACCATCATCGGCGAGACCGCCGGCGTGCACCGCTTCCGCTCCAAGGCCGCCTTCGCCCGCTTCACCGGCACCGCCCCCATCCCGGTGTGGTCGGGCAACAGCAGCCGGGTACGTCTCAACCGCGGCGGCAACCGGCGCATGAACTGCGCCCTTCACATGATCGCCGTCACCCAAGCCCGCGCCACCGGGGCTGGCAAGTCCTACGTCGACAAGCTCATGGCCGAGGGCAAGACCCGCACCGAGGCCCATCCGGCTGCTCCGCCGACGCCTATCCGACGTGGTCTACCGCACGCTCGAAACCGTGGACACCTCGGCCCGCGACACCGACCAGCCAATCGCAGCCGCGGCTTGACGACATAGGAGCATCCGGGAGACGGATCTGCCGAGATGAAGTTCCGGCTGATCCATGCGGAGAAGGACCACCACGAGGTCTCCCTGGTGGCCCGGGTGCTGGGTGTGTCGCGCCAGGGCTACCGTGGGGTCCTGACCCACGTGGACAGGCTCGTGTCCATGCCCCTTGAGCAGGATCGGGCTGAGCCGAAGAATTCGCCGGCGCTCGCCGACGCGGTGCGCGCCGCGCAGGACCGACATCGCGAGATGATGGACCGGCTCAGCGAGCAGATCGAGGACCTGGCTCGCCTACCGAGTCCGTCCGCCTCGGCTTCGAGGTCGTATCCGGGCCACAACGAGACCAGTTCCACGGCGTGCTGAAGCGCCAGCTGGGCGCTCACGGCGACGCACGCGTCGGAGACGACCAGACCTTCCAGGCCCGGATCCTCGCAGCCATCCAGGCCGGGCATCTCGCCGTCGGTTGCGTCCCCTACCGCGAACGCGCGTAGCTCACGGCGTGCCCGACACGACCGTCACGTTCCGCAACAGCTCCCCACTGATCGCGCCAGA
The DNA here is from genome assembly GCF_009908215.1 of Nonomuraea sp. K271. Lineage (NCBI taxonomy): Bacteria > Bacillati > Actinomycetota > Actinomycetes > Streptosporangiales > Streptosporangiaceae > Nonomuraea > Nonomuraea sp. K271. Next base: position 52,728 of record NZ_JAAAHR010000026.1, read on the forward strand.
GCCCAATTTCATGATCTACCCATGGACAGTCGGCCCAGGTCCTTGTCGCCGTCGATCACGTCCCACACGGCTCTCGCCATCATGAGCAGCGTCTCGCGTTCGAATTCGTACCGTTCCTGCGCTGGCTGCTGGAGACGATCCTGCGTCGCCGGCTGCCCGCCGACGTACGCGCAGAGGTGCGCGGGGCCAAGCAGCAATTGGAGAGCAAGGAGGCCAACCCGCCGAAGGACTGATCTCCCGGAGCATCTGACCGGCGCACCGGGCAGGTAGCCGGCCTGGTGCAGGTCGGTGACGATGCCGTGGAACGCACGATCGGTGAGGCCGATGCGGACGGCGGATGTCGCGTGTCCGCGCCTCGGGATCGCGTGCGATCTCGATCAGCACGCGGGCGTGATGGGTGGGAAACGTCCGGGTGGAAAGTCGGTCCTCGGCTGCGCTCACTGTGCCTTCCGCACCATTTGAGTGGTACTCGCCACCGCGCTCCAGTGGCAGGTCAGCGTCAACGCCCTTTCCCCTCAGCACCTGGATCGTTTTGGGGCAGCACTCGCCTCGCCTGGCCCTGTCCACCGCGGCGGTGGTGTCCCGTCCCGGTCACCATTCACTACCTCGCCTGGATCCGACGCGAGGATCGCGTGAGCAGCCTGGAGACCGCATCGGCGATGGCTTTGCGTACCGTGATCTCCGACCTGGCGATCGGCTTCCTGCTCCTGTGAGCGAAGCAGATCCGGCTCATTGGCGACTCGTCCCCGACGCGGTCACCACCCGGCGTGGCCATCGTGCCCGATGGCCACGCCAGGCGTCAGAGCTAGTGGAGTTGCCGTGTGGTGGCCAGCAGGTCGCGCACGATGACGATGAGTCCGTCCATGGTGCGCTCGAACGCCTCGTCCACGGTCATCAGAGGAGCGGCGGCGACCGCTTCGCGCAGGTGCGGGACGGCCAGGGCGGGATGTACCTGCAGCCAGGGCAGCGGGACCGGGGTGTGCTCCATGACCGGCTCGCCCTGGTCCTGGCGGTAGTCCACGAGCAGGACGAACCCGAAGACGCGCAGTGCCAGATCGCTGTGCACGACCTGAGCGTCGGCGAGGTCCAGCCCGACGGTACGCAGCATGCCCAGAAAGGCATCGGTGTGGGCCAGGCGATCCTCGTGGATCGCCAGGCCGTCGATCTGCTCGTCCAGCGATACCAGCAGGGCGCGGGGGTAGCGCCGGTAAACCGCGCGCATCGCGGCACCGTACTCCCGGATGCTGTGCTCCCAGCGCTTCGGATCCGGCCGGGGCGCCGGCCATTGCTCCACGAACAGCGCCACCGCGCGGGCCACGATCTCATCACGGCCTTCGGCGTAGTTGTACAGGGCTCGCACCGTCACGCCGAGATGCTCGGCGAGCAGCCGCATGGTAACGGACGAGAAGCCGTGCACGCCGGCAAGGTCGAGCATCGCCTGGGCAATGTGGTCCTTGGTCAGGGTCGGCCGGCCCTTGCGCGTGAGCGGCCGCCGTCGTCGGCGGGGGTTCTGGGTATCGGCGGGTTCCGCGTCGGCGGCGCCGGCCCTGTCGGGATCATGGGGCACCCCCCGAGCATAGCTCTCAACGAACTTCACGTATCGTTGACTTTAAGACCCGATCTACGTCATCCTCCTTAGGTGCCTTACCCAAACGCGACTCTCCGGCGTTCTCCGATGAGCGCGCCGCCCCCAGCCACCCAATGACCGTCCGGGGACACGCGATTCTCGGGCTTGTCATCGCCGGCACCGCGCTGGTCGTGATCGACATGACGATCGTCACCCTCGCCCTGCCTGCGATCCAAGAAGACCTCGGCGGAACACTCGCCGGCATCCAATGGGTGATCATCGGCTACGTCATCGCAATGGGCGCGGTGACCCAAGTCGCGGGAAGCCTGTCCGACCGCATCGGCCGGCGCCGCATGTACCTGCTCGGCATCACCCTGTTCACCGCCGCTTCGATCGTCTGCGGCGCGGCGTCGACCACCGTGGTGCTCGACCTCGCCCGGGCTGTCCAGGGAATCGGTGGCGCCATCTTGATGGTCAATGCGCTGCCCCTGCTCTCCCGGCACCTGGACGGCGAACGGCGCAATATGGCCATCTCCACCTGGGGCAGCGCGGCGACCGCCGCCAGTCTGATCGCTCCCCTGCTGGGTGGCGTCCTCGTCGAGACGCTGAGTTGGCGCGCGATCTTCCTGATCAACGTCCCGATCGGTGTCGCGGCCTTCGTGATGTGCCTGCGTACCCTTCCGTCCGACGCCTCCGGCCGGGCCCAACAGGGATTCCGGCACGGCCGCCTCGACTGGGCGGGCACCGTACTGCTGATCGCTGTACTCGCCCTGGCTAACCTGGCGCTGCTTTGTAGCGAGGACCAGGGCTGGGGATCGGCGGCGACCTTGACGCAGCTCACTATCGCGGCCGTCCTGTTCGCCTTCTTCCTTTTGATCCAGGTCCGGGCCGGTGCGCCCACCTTGGACCTCGCCCTGTTCCGCAAGCCGGCCTTCACCGGCGCCGCCCTGGCGGTTTTCATTTCTCGTGTCCTGAGTATCGGCGGCACGGTCTACTTCGTGCAGTACTTCCAATGGTCGCTGCACCTGAATCCCACGCAGAGCGGCCTGCTCCTCACGCCCGTCTTCCTCGCCCAGATGGCGGCGGGCATGCTCGGTGGCAAGCTCTTGAGCCGATACGTCCCCGGCTACGTCATCGCCGCCGGCTACGCCTGCAAAGCGGCCGGCGCTGCCCTGCTGGCACTGGCCTCCACCCCGGACATCTCCCCATGGCTGCTGACCATTCCCCTGCTCATCTGGGGCGTCGGCGGCGGCATCGCCGGCGCCCCGGTGATGGCCGTCGCAATGAACGTCACCGACAAAGAACATGCCGGCATGGTCGCCGGGACGATCACCAGTCTGGCCTCCATCGGGGCCGGCATCGGCACCGCCGTCCTCGGCGCCGTCTACACTGCCCGCATCGCCGACTTCGTCGCCGCCGGACCGCCCCTGCCCGCCGCAGCGCGCGAGGCCGTCCTCGCCGCCGCCAACGGCGACGTCCAACGCGTCCTCGACCTCACCCCCGCAAGCGCCCGCGCAACGATCGAAGACCTTCTCGGCAATGCCATCGCCTCCGGCGCCTCGGCCGTGTTCTACAGCTCCGCAGGCCTGGCCATCATCACCATCGCACTGGTACTAATTCTCATCAGCAAACGCCACCTCCCACAACCCGCGGCAAACAGAAACCCGTGATCAGCCGGTGACGGTGTCCCCCAGCCAGCACCCGGTAGACGCTGGCCAGCGGCGGATGACGCCCTTGTTCCTGCGGTGGGGATGACCGGCTTGGCGCAATCTCCGGCACCGGCACCCCGCGCTCGCGCAAGCTGCGCATGTAGGCAATCATGTCGGCACGCGAGCGCGGCCGCCCCAAGGTGTTCGACGACGACATCTCAGACGCTGGACTCCAGCCATTGCTCGGCGCTGGTCCAGCGGTGTGGTGTCCGAGCGGCGGCCGCCTCGGCGAGTTGGGTGGTCGTAGCTTGTGGATGGTTTATGAGGGCGGCAAGGATCTCGGCCGAGCGCGGGCACAGCTGCGGCCATCCGGTGTCGTGCAAAGCACGTGGTGGATGAGCGGCACTGGGACGGGCTGCCGCATCGCGGCGGACGACATCGTCCTCAACAACCCGGCGAAGATGAAGGTCGAACGCTACCGCTATCGCGGAGCACAGATCAGCACGCCCTACAACATCGACGAGGTGGACCCCAAGGGAGCTCGCTTCCGCAAGACCCACCACGATGATGTGGGCTTCGTCGGCCAGGTCAGTGAATACCTCGCCTGATTTATCGGATCACGTGGAGAGCCGGATGCTCGGCTAACGGGGACGTCCGGTTGGGCGGGCACGGGAAAACCGACACCCGAAACGGTGCACGGCGTCCCGTCTCCGACCCGACACGAGATCCTCGAACGCGGCGAGGCCAACCTGATCTTCCAGGTGATCTCCAAGCGGTACGAGAAGGGCTCGATCATCTTGGCCTCGAACAAGAGCTTCGGCAAAGCGCACATGTTCGCGTGAACGTGTGCCAGGCAGCGCCGAAACGTCACGGGTTCCGGCTGGGACGCCCTGTCGATCGAGACAGCTTGCCATATCGTTTTTCGATGCTATCGTTTTTCGATGGCATCGAAAAACGATATGAATCGGAGCGGGCTGATGACTGCACAGCACAGCACTATCGGACGAGTGGCGCGTCGACCTGCGGTCTTCGCGGTTCTCGTCCTGGTGACCGGGATGATCACCGGCTTGGTGCTCTACTCCAGGGCCGGACTCTTCGGCCTGACCTACCAGCACGTGGTGGCCCAGTCACCCAGCAGCTACGGCATCAGTCTCGATGAGCTGGCGTTCACGGAAATGACCCGACCAGGCGTCACGGCCCTGGCAGGCGATCTTCAATTCATCGACGGATCGCCTGACACCGGCCAGTACATCCTGCAGGCCCTGACCACCTTCCCGAGCTTCGCCGTCACGGTCGGCGCGTTCTTCCTGCTGTGGCGGCTGCTGTGGCGGGCTCGCAACGGCGCCTACCTGCCGCAGGCCGCGGCCCAGGTGCGTGTCTTGGGCTGGTGGCTGCTCGCCAGTGGCCTGCTGGCGCCGCAGATCGAGCACTTCGCGATGATGGCACTGCTGGACACGATGGCCGTGAACGAGTCCTACTTCGGCGTCAAAGAGATCCCCGTGATCGTGCCGCTCGTCGGGCTCGGGCTGCTGGCGCTGGCGAACGTCCTGCGCACTGGAGTGCGGATGCGCGATGACCTGGAAGGCACCGTCTGATGTCGCCGGCCGAGATGGACACCCATGCCATCACCGTTCACCTCGACCAACTCCTGACCGAGCGTGGCATGACACTGACCGAACTGGCAGATCGGGTAGGGGTGACCGTGGCCAACCTGTCCATTCTGAAGAACGGCCGGGCCAAGGCCATCCGGTTCACCACTCTCACCAAGATCTGTGACGTCCTCGGCTGCCAGCCAGGCGACCTGCTCAGCTATCACCTTGGAGAGGAACAGTGAGCGGACGCGCTCTCCTTTCGCCTGCTACCGCACCTGCCATGCGAATCAGGCTGAGGGCGAACCGCTATGGTTCATGGCGCCCTTCGGGAGACGGAGCAAGAACTCTCGTCACCGGCCTTCGAGGGTGATCGCGGCCGGGAACAGGACAGTTCACCCAGGCTCCCTCTTGATCGATAGTCTCCCATCGACGACATGATCAGCGAGATAGATCATGGCGCCTTCGGCGTGCATCCCGAAGGCCACGGCGACGAGTTTTGGAGCGGAGCATCCGTGGTGAGATGCCGGACGGGTCCAGGACGTGGCTGACATAAGCGACCGAGGCCGGGCTCCGGCCCGCTTTGGTGCCCTTAGTGACCATCAGATGCGGGTTACTGGTTTGCTGAGTCTCGCGGTGCGCCATGCATCGCTGCACGGTGCTCCAGCTGGCCGGATCCATGGGCACGAGGTGGGGGCGTTGGCCGAGACGGATGGCGCGGTTGGCGGGATCGATGTCGTCCAGCAGCAGGTGGCGGACCTCAGCACTGGAGGCACCATGCAGCAGGGCGAGGATGCCCAGCAGAGCTTCGTGCGGGTGGACGGCAGGGTCGGTGATCCATCTCTGAAAGAGGCCTCTCTGCTGGTCAAGGGTGAGCGTCTGGCCGATGAAGCCCTTGGCCGCCTTCCGACAGTCCGCTGGTGGGGTCGATCGGGATCATCTTGCGACTCTTGGCGAAGCGGGCGAACTGCCGGGCGATCTGCAGCCGCCGGGGCCGGTTCTTGGGCTGAGCGGCAAGGAACGTCTCGATGTCGTGCACGTCGACCAGGGCCCAGTCCTGCTTCCCTCGCGCGCTGACGTGCTGGGCCAGATCGCGCAGGGTGGACAGCTTGATATCGAGGGTGATGTCGGCGCGGGGCAGCGTTCCGGCCCGGCGGGCGCGCTCGCGGGAGCGCAGCAGGAAGGTGTTGAAGGCCTCCGCCGCGGGCCGCAGCGGCTCGGGGCCGGCGTCGATCCGGCGGCGACGGCGTCCGGCGGCCAGCCGGTCGGCGTGATCGGTGGCCAGCGCCAGCCCGCGTTCGACGAAGAAGACCTCCAGCCCTCGGGCCAAGGGCCCCATCGAGCGGCCGGGCAAGCGAGCCCGCTCCAGCAGGGCTTGGGGGTGGTTGGGATGTTCGTCGTCCGGCAGCCGTCCCAGCTGGCCGATCAGGACGCAGGCCCGGGCCGGAGAGTGACCGGCGGCCAGGTGGCCGATGAGGTCGCCCAGCCAGGGCGGCGGGGCGGCCAGCCGGGCAATGAGGTTCTCGCCGGCGACGAAGGGCCGTTCGGGGCGGCGCTGCCAGCAGGCCGAGCACAGGCCGTGGTCGGCATGCGAGCGCAGCTGACCGCAGTCAGCGCAGACGCGCGGCGGGTCTTTTTCCTGGCGAGGACGTGAACAGGTCCCGCACCAGCCGGTGGATTGGCGCAGATAGCCCGGGGCGGCGGCAGCGCGGGCACGGTTGTTGCGCTGCCCGCTGCCGAGCCTTGCGGGTGCAGTCCCGGCACAGCGTCGCCTCCGGCGAGCGGACCGGGATGCCCACATTCGGTGCAGACGCGTGAGCACGTGATGCACCGGGCGGTGTCGGCCTGCAGCGCCCGTTGTTTGCCGCAGCCCGGGCAGGAGTCCTTGGCGGCCGCTTCGTTGAGCCGCCTGAGGCAGCGGCAGCAGTGCAGGCGGCCGATGATGCCAACCGGGCCGAGGAACCTGGGACATCCATTCAGCCATGGTGGGAGGCCTGCCGACCTTGCTCACTTGGCCTGACTCGCGCTGGTTCTCCAGTTCGCGAACCTTCCGCGTCACCTCGGCCTCATTCAGAGACGGAGTCATGGACTCTGCTCGGGGACGAGCACGTCCCGATCGAGCCGGTCGAGCAGTTCCCGGCCTACCTGACTTCGATTGAGAAGTCGCGAACACGCCCTCCGGCGACCGCTCCTCCACACCCGCCCCCACGAGATCCACATGCCCGATGCTAGGCGGTCCGCTTCGCCGTCCCGCATCCCGCCTCGACCGAGCATCCGAGGCTGGTAGGGGGCGACTAGATGGGAGGGCGCTATCCGCGCTTTTAGCCTGGATCGGACGACTGGTCATCAAACCTGTTCAAAGTGGAAGGCCTTGATGAAGCAGTCGCGGGGCTGGGTGATCGCGAAGAGGATACACTCCACGAGCGAGTGCGCGGTGAGGGCGTCCGTGGAGCCGCGCGGGGTGGCTTCCCACTCCTCGTTGAGCGGGTCCGCGTTGTCAAAGGCGGGCGGGTAGAGCGATATCACCCGGACTCCTTGGGGTCGCAGGCGCTTGGAGAGGATCTCGGTGAACCCCGCTTGGGCGCTCTTGGACGCGTAGAAGGCGTCGTGGGCGTCCGACCGGTGGTGGCCCGATGTTCCGCAAGCCGAAATCATCGTCACGACATCCGGTTTATCGGAATTGAGCAGGAAAGGAAGGAAGTTCTTCGTGGTCAGGACCGTGCCGGTGGCACCGGAGGCGATGGTGTCGACGACCTCGGCGTCCGTCGCGGACAGCAGGTCCGGCCCTTCGAGGTAGCGGGAGCCGTTGTTGATGAGGACGTCGACACGGTCGGTGTGCCGCGCGACGGAGGAGGCGAAATCGCGAATGGAGGCGGGGTCCGTCAAGTCGCAGGCGAAGGCATGAACCCGCTGATGGCCACGAGCATGAATCTCGTCGCGGACACGTTCGGCGGCATCGAGACTGCGAGCGGAGAGGAAGACCTCGGCGCCGAGGTCCGCGAGCCGGATCGCCAGGGTTCGCCCGAAGTCGCGGCCGGCGGCCGCGATGACGATACGGTGGTTGTCGAATCTCATGGTGTCACTCCTGGAGGTCCCCGGTGCAGATTGCTCTTGTCCGATCAACCCTCTTACCGGAGGTCTCTTTCATTGTCGATGTGGAGACCCGGTTTCAATGGACGAAGAACTTCCGCGCCGCCGGATCCAAGTAGACGAACCGGGTGGTGTTCGCCGGTCAACGAGGATCGGCCAGGACAGGGCGTAGAGCGCGCGGGCGAGCCCTAGTGTCCTGAGTCAGTAATTTCGTCCAGTGTTGTTGGCTATGGGGCATCCGGGACCGAAGGTGGAGCCGCTGCACCTGAGCGATGGCGAGCGGGTTGAGCTTGAGCGGTGGGTATGGCGGCGCAAGGGCGCCGAGGACATGGCGTTGCGGGCCCGGCTGATCCTGGCGTGTGATGCGATCGGCGAGAACGGCCTGCCTGTGTCCACCAAGGTGGTGGCGTCGCTCGCAGCCGGTATTGCCGATCATGCCGGGTGTTCCCGAGCGGGCCACCCATGACTATGTCCGGGTCGGCACCACCACGTTGTTCGCAGCTCTGGAGGTGATCTCGGGCCAGGTGATCGGCTCCCTCCACCGCAGGCGCCGTCATCATCCAGGCACAGATTGTCATTTCTTAGCGAACCCACCCTATGGAGTGATCTGCCTCACACCCTGTCACAACGATCGGTCACCCCGTGTCTTGAGGCCGAGCCCTTAGAAACGAAGGAGACACCATGACCGAACGCCGATGTGGCCGTGCTCGGTAGCGGATACACCGGCGTCATGGCAGCGACCTTGGAGGAGACGGAGCGGTTGCGGCAGTTTGTCAATGCCACGCCCACCACGGCCGCGGTGACGGTTGTCGGAGCAGGTCCGCCGCGAGGGCCCGCGTGAAGACTCCGCGTGAGATGCTGGCCGAGTCAAAGCTGCCCGACCCGGTCGGCGATCTTGTGCAGCAGCACCGCTCCCGCATGACCCACCAGCCCTTTTCCATCGGCTGTGACGGACAGCCGGCGGTCCCACCCGGTACGCTCGTTCACCAGAAAGGTGCACCTGCTTCTGCACTGGATATGGCGTCGACACCCAAAATCCTTGCAGGTCAGGGGCACCTTTTCTCATGTTTCAGGCAGAGCCAGCTCCCTCGGCTGAATACCCGAGGTTAAGTACATGCGAAGAAGGAAGACGGCAGTCTTCCTGGTCGCATGAGGGAGGCGGTGTCCCGCACCAGCAGCTTTGCCGGCCGGCCGTGTACGGAGCACCTGACATCCCCTCCCTTCATGCGCAGCCCCGCCTGGTCGGCGCCGCGGGCCGCGGCGGCGAACCTGGCGGCGATGGCGGCGTCGCCACCGGGCCAGGTGAAACGCGGGCATGTCAGACCGAGGTCCATGGGATCACTCCTTGATCACGTGAGGGAAGGCGCCGGCGGGAAGGCGTCACCGCGGGCATGAGAAAACCCTCTCGCCTGGACCGGTCCGAGGCGGAGAGGGCTCCGTACCCGTCATTATCTCACGCGCCGCCGGCGCGGACCGCACCTCCCGTCACGCCACCCCCCGGGCTCCGTCGTGGGCGGCGCCGACGAGGCAGGCCCGTGGGAAGGCCGGCGTGACCGTGACTCACGCGTCCCTGCGCTGGAACGTCCAGAGGGCGGCGGCCGTGAGCACGGCGACGAACACGGTGAACAGGACAAAGCCCGGCCATGGCGACGAGCCGGGCAGAGTCGTGACGACCTGCATGCCGGCGACGGTCGGCCAGAGGCCCGCGGCCCACTGCGGCAGGAGCTGCAGGACGGCCAGGACGAGCACGGTCATCGAGGTGAGCAGCGTGACGCCCGCGGCCGTCGACCTGGTCAGGAAGCCCAGCGCCAGCCCGAGCAGCCCGATCAGCGCGAGGTAGAGCCCGGCCCCGAGAACGGCCCGCGCCACCCCTGCGTCCCCGAGACCCGCGTACGGCACCCCTCCGGCCGCGAACACCCACTGACCGATGAGGAAGGAGGCGAGCGCGGCCGACAGCCCCGCCACGGCGGCGACCACGCCGACGACGGCGGCCTTGGCCGCGAACAGCCGCCCGCGCCGGGGCACCGCGGCCAGGCCGGCCGTGATGGTGCCGGCGGCGTACTCGGACGTGATCGACAGCACGCCCAGGACTCCGATGACGATCTGGCCGAACATCACTCCGCCCTGGAGGCTGAGGGCGGCGGGGTCGAACTCCGCTGGCCGTTCCCGGTGGCTCCCGGCGGCGCCGCCGCTGAACAGCGCCCCGAACCCCACGCTGAGCACCGCCAGGACGATCAGGCCGTAGGCGGTGGATCGCAGCGTGCGCAGCTTGCGCCACTCCCCCCGCAGTGCGGCCCTCATGACGCCCCTCCTCCGAACTCGACGCTGTCGCCGGTGAGACCCATGTACGCCTCCTCCAAGGTGGTCCGTTGAGGGGTCAGCTCGATGAGGGCCAGGCCGCGGACCGCGGCGAGCGCTCCGATGGCGGCGCTGCCCATGCCGGTGACGGTCAGCGCCTGCCCCGACCTGCTCACCGAAGCGCCCTCGGCCGACAGGAGCCCGGCCAGCTCCGCCGGCCGCGCGGCGCGCACGAGCACCGACTGCGGGCCGGTGAGCTCTGCCACGCCCGCGTCCGCCAGGAGCCGGCCGCGTCCGATCACGATCAGGTGGTCCGCGGTCAAGGACATCTCGCTCATCAGGTGGCTGGAGACGAGTACGGTGCGCCCTTCCGCGGCCAGGCTCCGCATGAACCCGCGGATCCACCGGATGCCTTCCGGATCCAGGCCGTTCACCGGCTCGTCGAGAACCAGCACCTCGGGGTCGCCCAGGAGCGCCGCCGCGATCCCCAGCCGCTGGCTCATGCCGAGCGAGAACTCCCCCGCCCGCCTGCGTGCCGCCTGATCCAGTCCGACCAGCCCGAGCACGTCGTCGACGCGGTGGTCGGCGATGCCACCGCTCGCCGCCAGGCAGCGCAGATGGTCGCGGGCGGTCCTTCGAGGATGTACGGCGCGGGCGTCGAGCAGCGCGCCGACCGTGCGCAGCGGATCGGCCAGGTCGGCGTAGCGGCGCCCGGCCACGGTCGCCGTCCCCTCCGTCGGCCGGTCCAGCCCCATGACCATGCGGAGCGTGGTCGTCTTGCCGGCCCCGTTCGGCCCGAGAAATCCCGTGACGACGCCCGGTTTGACAGTGAAAGTGAGCCGGTCGACAGCGCGTCCCGCGCCGTACACCTTGGTGAGCCGGCGGACCTCGATCACGCGTTCACCTCCGCGGTGGCACGGGTCCTGAGCAGGCGGTACGACACCAGCGCCGCCCAGATCCAGCCGAGCGGGATGACCAGGCGGCTCGCGATCCCGTCGAGCGCCGCGTACCACTCGCCGGACAGGGACAGCGGCTGGAGGACGAGGCTGCCGCCGTACATGATCACGGGCGTCAGGACGCCGGTGCCGGCGAGGAGGGCCGCCCACACCCGCCCGCCGGGCTCGGCGGCGAAGCGCCTGGCGAAGGCGAAGCAGGCGAGCGTCGCCGCCGCGTACATGACGAACACCGACACCCAGTGCAGGTTTCCGTGCCAGCTCGAACCGGCGTTGACGCCGGGCAGGAGGCCGGGCGGCGTTCCCGGCGGGTAGCCCATCTGCGGGTCGGTGACGAACACTCCCGTGGCGATCATGGCCGTCCCGTAGATGGCCACCAGCGGTGGCCCCCATCGGGAGGCGCGACCGGCGGGCAGCGCACGCCGCACCCCCACCGCGCACGCGATCATCAGCGCTCCGGTGACCACGAAATTGGCGATCTGCACCCAGCCTCGCTCGCCGGTCATCATCAGGCTCGGCGCATGGCGCAGCGGGTCGTACCCGGTGCGGAACACCATGTCGAGATGGAACGTCAGCAGCGAGGCGAGCGGGGCGACGGCCCCGCAGGCCAGCAGGGCCCGTGTCGTTGATGGGGACATGCTCCGATTCGACCGCGGGAGCGCGGTGCGGCGGGAGCTGCGGCGGTAGCGTCCGCCGCGCGGGAAACCGTACTTTCGTAGGGCCCGCGCGAGCAGGCCGCCGCCTAAGGTGGTCGTGTGCGTGCCCGGCTGATCCGTGTGGTGGCCGCCGACGCGCTGCCGGTGGCGATCTGCCTGACCCTGACAGGGGAGCAGCTGCGGCACGGCGGATTGACCGCCCCCGTGCTGCTCGCCGCCGCGCTGGTGCCGGTGTTGCGCCGGCGGGCGCCGGTGGCGGTGACGTGGCTGGTGGCCGGCGCCACCGCGGCGCTCCCGTTCCTTCCCGGCGGCATCCCCGGGAACCCTGACCTGCTCTGGTGGCCGCCGGCGGCGCCGTTCGCCGCCTACGCCGCGATGGTGTTCGCGGCCGACCGCCGCACGGCGATGATCCCGGTGGCGGCGCTGGTCGTCCTGACCGCGCTCATCTTCAGGCCGTGGGAGGCGTGGGTCGAGATCGGCCTGCGCACCTCGTTGATCACCTTCGCCGCCGCGCTGCTGGGCCTGTACGTGGCCGCGCGCCGGCAGCTGCTCGCGTCCCTGCGCGAACGGGCCGAACGAGCCGAACGCGAACGGCACCTGATGGCCGAGCAGGCCCGTGGCGAGGAACGCGTGCGGCTGGCGGCCGAGATCCACGACGTGGTGACCCACCGGGTGAGCCTGATGGTCCTCCAGGCGGGCGCGCTGCAGGTGTCCGCCACCGACGATCGCACCGAGGAGGCCGCGGAGGCGCTGCGCACGACCGGCTGCCAGGCCCTGGCCGAACTTCGCGACCTCGTCGGGATCCTGCGCGACGCCGACGGCGACGCCGATCACGCCACCATGCCTCAGCCCGTCCTGCCCGACCTCGGCACGCTGATCGCCGAGTCGGAGTCCGTGGGCGTCCCCGTCGAGCTCGCCGAACGCGGCGACCGGTCGCCGCTCTCACCTGTCGTCGGCCGTACCGCCCACCGGATCGTCCAGGAGGCGCTGACCAACGTGCGCAAACATGCCCCGGGCGCGTCCGCCCGCGTCGAGGCGCACTACGACCGCGAGGTCGTACGGCTGACCGTGCGCAACACCGCGCCCACCCGTCCGGCCGACCCGGCACTGGCCGGTCCTGGGCCGGGCACCGGGCTACTGGGCCTGCGGCAGCGGGTCGAGCTGGTCAACGGCACGCTGGTGGCGAGGCCGCGCGGCGACGGAGGCTTCGAGCTCCAGGCGACCCTGCCCACCCAGGTGACGGCGAGCACATGAGCGACACGATCAGGGTCGTGGTGGTGGACGACGAGCCGATGGTGTGCGCGCATCTGCGTACCATCCTCGGCTCGGCCGGTGACATCGAGGTGGTCGGCGAGGCGTACGACGGGGCGGCCGGGGTGGAAGAGGTCGTCCGCCATCGTCCCGACCTTGTGCTGATGGATCTGCGGATGCCGGGCGTCGACGGGATCACCGCCATCGGCCGGATCGCCGAGCTGGCCAGGCCGCCGCACGTGGTCGTGCTGACCACGTTCGACGCCGACCAGTACGTGCTGCGCGCACTCCACGCGGGCGCGTCGGGCTTCCTGCTGAAGTCGACGTCGCCACAGGATCTGATCGGCCTGGTCCGCGTCGCCGCCGAGGGCCACACCGTGATGTCGCGTACCGCCGCCACGAGCCTGCTCGCCACCACCACGAGCCGGCTGGCGGCCCGTGACCGCAGGCTCGCCTGCCTGGACGAGCTGACGGAACGGGAACGCGAGGTGCTGGTCTGTCTCTCCCGGGGGATGTCCAACGCGGAGATCGCCACCACGCTGTTCCTGAGCGAGACCACCGTCAAAGGCCACATCTCCCGCATCCTCGCGAAGACGCGGTGCACCAACCGCACCCAGGCCGGGCTGCTCGCCTACGAGGCCGGTCTGGGCAGGTAGCGCGGGCGAGCCCCGTGCGTTCCGCGTACAGCAGGAGGCCCGGCTTACCGACCGGGGAACCGGGCCTGCCGCACTCGTACGTCGAGCGGGGCCTCTCAGCCCAGGGAGCGGACCTGCCCGTCGCGGCCCAGCACCGCCACCGCCCTGTCGCCGTACTGCACGATGACCCGGCCCTGGCTGCCCGGCTGCCGCACCTGCGTGGTGACCGGGGCGCCGTTGTTCAGGCGGACGCAGATCTGGTCACCCGAGAAGATCATGCCGTTCCGGGCGCACCTCAGCTCGATGTGGGGCGTGCCCGGCCTCGGGTTGAAGGGGTTGTACATCGCCGGAGCGGACGTGATCCAGCCGCAGTAGCCGCCGCCGAGCAGGTTGACCACCTGGTTGCGCGCGCTCACGCTCGCCGATCCGCTGGAGCCGTTGCCGCCCGTGACGAAGGTGTCGTTCACCCGGAACGGCGTGTCACGCAGGTCGATGTTGCCCCGGCCGTCGGCCCGCCCGTTGCACGCCATCGCGGTGCCGTAGGGCATGCTCGTCACGGTCGTCGAGCCGTGCCGCAGCGAACCGGTGGACGACGCGAAGGTCAGGTCGCCGACGTCCACGGTCAAGGTGCGGGGGTCGACGCGCAGCCGGGTGAAGGTGGTCCTGACGTTCGTGCCGGGCGAGGCACCGCCGGCGGTGTACTGCGAGAAATTGGCGTCCTGGCCCGTCCTGGCGAGCGTGATGTATTCGCTGGGCGTGGTGGCCATGTTGTGGCAGTACGCCGTGAACACGTTTCCGTTGTTGATGAGCAGATACGTGCCGTCCCGGGCGATCGGGATTTGTCCGGCGGACGTCCTGGCAACTGCTGAAGACCGGCAGGGCGGAGGCGTGAGCCGGCACCTGGGCCACCACCGGCAGGGCGGCACCCATTGCCGCCAGAAATGCCGATATTCGGACGTTCGGTCGAGCCATGAGATTTCCCCTCCACCTGCGGGCGGACCGTTTGCGTTGCGGACATTAACACCCGCTTCATGGCGTCGACGGTGCCGCTGGGCATGGGTCGGAGAATCACTGTCCCAAAACCGTTTGGGCTTTCCATAAAGAAATATGCACGGCTATCCAGATATGGCGATTTGTCATGCGGAACGCCTCAGTCCTGCCGAGCGGCGGCGGACAGCAGGGTGAGCGCGGCCTCCCTGGCTGTCGCGCCCGCGCCCGCCCGGTCGTGATGCGCGGCGACGACGGTCGCCCCCTGGACCAGCATGAGCAGCTGCCGCCCCAGGGCGGGGGGATCGGCGACTCCGGCAAGGGCGGCGATGCCGGTCAGGAGCTCGAGGTATCGGTCAAGGTGGCGGGCGGCGATGGCGCGTACGGCTTCGACGTGGTGCTGGGCGGCCGCGTTCAGCATCGGGCAACCACGGAAGGCCGGCTCGTCGTAGCGCCGCTGGAGGGCGTCGAACACCGCGGCGAGCTGGTCGCCGGGGTCTTCTCCCGCGGCGGCGGCGGCCTCGGCCAGCCTGTTCGCCACCCGCTCGCTACGCTCCCGCAGCATGGCCTCCACGAGGCCGTCCTTGGTGCCGAAGTGCCGGTAGAGCGTCTCTTTGGAGGCTCCGACGCGGGCGCACAGCTCGGCGACGCCGATGCCGTCGAGCCCGCGTTCGTACAGCACCTCGGTGGCCTTCTCCAGGATGGCCGCCCGGGTGCGCTCCGGGTCGATCGTCGAGCCTTTGGGAACGGGCATGCCATAGATCGTACCGGCCGGTTCGTTCTGCCTGCTAGCATCAGGTTCGTACCGATCGGTTCGATCTATGGGGTGACATGCCCGCCCACTTCGCCTCACCGCAAGCCCGGAACGCCCAGGACGCGACGCACCGCGGCGATACCGCCGCCGAGGCACGCGACCGATGACGCGGACGGCGCTGAAGACGGGGTCCGGTGCGGCATGGCAGGCGGGCCGGCTGGCGCTCGGCACCGCGTCGGCCCTCGGTCTCGCGCGCTTCGCCTACGGACTGCTCCTGCCCGCCATGCGGGAGGACCTGCGCTGGACGCTGTCCGAGGCGGGGGCGATGAGCACCGCCAACGGGCTCGGCTACCTCCTCGGCGCGCTGCTGACCGCCGCGGTCGTGCGCCGCTGGGGCACCGCCGCCGCCTTCCGCATCGGCATGACGCTCACGGCCGTGTCACTCGCCGCCACCGTGGTGAGCGACGCCTACCCGGCGTTGCTGGCCGCGCGGGCCGCGGCCGGAGTGGCGGGGGCGGTGGTGTTCGTCACCGGCGGCGTGATCGCCTCACGCGTCGCCGCCCGCGCGGCCTCGGGGACGCCCATCACCGTGTACTTCGCCGGCACCGGGCTGGGCATCGTCGTCAGCGGCGTGGGCGTCCCCGCTCTGGGAGAGCACTGGCGCCTGGGCTGGGTCGGCCTGGCCGCCGCTGCCGCGCTGGCGACCGTGGCGAGCTGGAGCGCGGCGCGTACGGACGAGGACGCGCAACCCGCCACGGCCGGACGGGCCCGCGTACGCCCGCTGTGGGGCCCCGCCCTGGCCTACCTGCTGTTCGCCGCCGGATACATCACCTACATCACGTTCCTGTCCGCCTACCTCTCCGACCAGCGCGCCCCGCTCGGGCAGGTGGTGCTCACCTGGACGGCGCTCGGCCTGGCCGTGATCGCGGCGCCCGCACTGTGGAACCGTCCCACCGCCCGATGGCCCGGCACCCGGGCACTGGCCACCCTGCTCGCGCTCCTGGGCGGCGGCTCCGCGCTGGCGCTGGCGGCACCCACGCCACCGGTCATCCTCGCCTCGGCGATCGTCTACGGGGCGACCTTCATGGGCGTCCCCGCCGCGATCACCGCCCTCATCAAGGGCAACGTCCCGTCCGCCGACTGGACCGCCACGCTGGCGGCCTTCACCACGGTGTTCGCCGCGGGTCAGACCGCCGGGCCGTGGATCGCCGGCGTGGTCGCCGATCACACCTCGACCGAGGCCACCCTGGCGTGGACCGCGATCCTGTGCGCCGCCGCCGCCGCGATCGCCCTCACCGCAGGCCGTACGCGCCCCGGCCCGGCCCGGCGCGTCCCATGGGCCCGGAGCGGCTAGCCGTCTCGACGCCGTGCACGCGACCCGGGCGGGCGCCGCCTTCGGATTCCTCCGCGAGAACCTCCACTCGCCGGCCGGTCTCCCGTCCCGGGATGGCGACCCGCTCGACGAAGAACTCCGCGTGCTCGCGGCGATAGGGCGAAGGCAGCCCGACGAACCGCCGGAGGCCGGGATCCAAGGACACCTCGTGAACCCACGGGGTGTCCGCGGACGTGAACGGCCGCAGGGTCAGCCACCCGCTCGTGATCACGTCCCGCTACGTAGGCGGATCTTCCAGGAGCGGCACGCGGCGGCGCAAGAACACGCGGGCGAAGAGGGTGCTGCTGCTCGGATATTAGGTTGGCGGCGGCTGACGGGATCGTGATACTGCCTGGATGTTCACCGATGCCGAGGCCGCCGCCCTGTACGACCTGCTCAACCCGTGGGACCCCACGCGCCACCCCGGTGACGCGTTCTTCCACGAGTTGGTGATGGACGCGCACGCCGTGCTGGACGTGGGGTGCGGCACCGGCAGCATGCTGCGCCGGGCGCGGGAGCTCGGTCATCGCGGGCGGCTCGCCGGGCTCGACCCGGATCTGGCTGCGCTCGATCGGGCTCGGCGACGTACGGATGTCGAGTGGGTCGCCGGTGTCGCGGCGGACGCGGCCTGGGATCGTGAGTTCGACCTGGCGACCATGGCCGGCAACGCCTTCCAGTGCCTGGTCGGCGATGATGACCTGGCCGCATCGCTGGCCGCGATCCGCAGGGCGCTTCGCGACGGCGGCCGGTTCGTATTCGACACGCGCAACCCGCAGGTGCGCGAGTGGGAGGAGTGGAACCCGTCGAACGCCACCGAGGTCGTGGACGGAACCGGCCGTACGCTTCGCGTCTCGCACCGCGTCGAGTCGGTGCTCGGCGACGTGGTGACGCTCACCGAGACGACCAGCACCCCTGACGGCACCGTCCTGCGGATCGATCGCGCGAGCCTGCGCTTCCTGGACGTGCCGGCGCTCGGGACGTTCCTGAACGAGGCCGGCTTCGAAGTCGAGGCGCACTACGGCGGCTGGAGTCACGACCCCGTCTCAGAGGCCGGCCGCTCGATCGTCACGATCGCACGCCGCGTCTGACTCGCCTGGACCACGGTGCCCGCCGCGTCCTTGCCGAAGACGTCGCCGGAACGGAGCGTCCGGGAGGCGCAGGCGAGTTTCGCCGAAGCTCGATGAGCCCGCTGGCCGCCAGGGCAGGCGCCGCGCAGCCGCGACGACGCCTACGTCGTGGCGGCCCGGAGGCCGAGGACGACGAGCACCACCGCCGTCACCTTGCCGACCGCACGTCTGAAGCGGGCCCTGTGCAAGACGTGCGCCCCCCGATGGAGGAGGGCCGTCCAGGTCAGCAACCACACCACCATCAGCAGGGCGTGGGCGGTGGCCAAGGTGAGGATCTGCCCGCCGAAATGACCGCCGGGCCGGATGAACTGCGGGACCAGGGTCAGGTAGATCGCAGCCGCCTTGGGGTTGAGCACGTTGGCGAGCAGGGCCTGGGTGTAGACGGAGCCGGTCCGTCGCGGCTGGTCCGTCGGCGCGGAAGGCGCAGGCAGGGTGGTGGAGCGCCAGGTCCACAGGCCCAGGCAGACGAGGTAGGCCGCGCCGAGGAGTTTGACGGCGGTGAAGGCCTGGCTGGAGTGCATGACCAGCGCCGACAGACCGGCGATGGCCAGGGTCGCGTGGGCGTACAGGCCGCTGACCGTACCGAGGATGACGGGCAGAGCCCGGCGGCGACCGCCGGCTGTCACGTGCTGGATCAGCAGGGTCAGGCTGGCGCCCGGGGTGGCGATGATGGGCAGGATCGCCAGGAGGAACGCGGCGGCCGCGTACGGGTGGATCACGCCTCGAGCACGACGCGGTAATGGGTTGTCAGGCGGCGGTCGTCGTCCAGGACGTGGAAGGCCAGGCCGGGCGGTTGCTCGCGGTCGGCGGGCTCGTCGCCCTCCCACGGCAGGCGCAGGGTCCAGGTGACGGCCGGTGCGACGATCAAGGGGCGGCCCGCGAAGGTGGACGCGGCCGCGGTGTGAGCGTGGCCGGTGAGCACGGCCACCACCTGCGGGTGGGCGTCGAGCAGCGCGGCCAGGTCGCCGGTCCCCTCCAGCCGCTGGGAGTCGGGCAACGGGTGATGGAGTTCGGCGGGCGGCTGGTGGAAGGCGATCAGCGCGGGCGTGCCCGCGGCGAGCCCGTCGAGGGTGGCGTGCATCCAGGCCAGGGTTTCCGAGTCGAGGCGGCCCTCGTTGCGGCCGGGGATGGTGGAGTCGCACATCAGGATGGCGGTGTCGCCGATGTGGTGCACCTCGTTGACGGGGCCGGAGCCGGGCGGCTGCCGCAGCAGCGCCTTGCGGTAGGCCGGGCGGGCGTCGTGGTTGCCGGGGCAGGTGAGCACGGGGAAGGGGGCGGCCAGGACCTGGGCGGCCTGCTCGTACTCGGCCTCCTCCCCGTGATCGGCGATGTCGCCGGTGACCAGCACGGCGTCGACCGGGCGGGGAAGTGCCCGCAGGTAGCTCATGATCCGGGTGGCGCGCCGGAGCGCTCTGTCGGTGCCGTCGAGGTGCAGGTCGCTGATCTGAGCCAGCAACAACGTCATCGTGGCGCCCCTTCATATCTAATGGTTAAATCCGATTAACCGTTAGGACGGTAAGGTACAAAGAGGAGACAGGCAACCCTGAGGGGTGGGAGTGGAGCGCTGGCCGGCCCTGGAACTGGCGAGCACGATCCGCCATGACGGCACCGGCGGTGTCGCCGACGACCTGGCCACGCCGCAGAGCACGGCACGCTGGATCCACCAGCAGGCAGAACTGCTGGCAGGCCACGTCGACATCGCAGCGCTCACGGTGGACGAGAAGCTCGCCGGCGAGATCGTCGAGCTGCGCCGGGCCGTGCGGGCGCTCTTCGCGCAAGCGGTCAGCCCCGCGCCGCCGAGCCGGGCCGACGCCCACCGGCTGATGCCGGTCGAGCAGGCGCTGGCTCGCCTCAACGCGGCGGCCGCCCGTGAAGCGATCGTCCCGCAACTCGACTGGCCCGCGGACGCGCCCCCTCGGGTGGGAGTGTTGTCGGGTGAATCCGACGCAAACGTCCGGCTGGTCGCGGCCCTGGCCCGGGCCGCCATCGACTTCCTGAGCGGCCCGCAACGCGAGCAGTTGCGGGCCTGCAACGCGCCGCGCTGCGTACGCTACTTCGTCAAGAGCCACGGGCGGCAGGAGTGGTGCAAGCCGTCATGCGGCAACCGGGCGCGGGCGGCACGTCACTACCACGGGGTTGAGGAACCTGCGGACAGCCGTTGGCGGTACCCGCGAGTAACTTAGCTGGACGCTTCGGCGGGTCGTTCTGTGCGCGCCGTCACCCCGCGAGCCCAGTTGCGGCCAACTGCACGTGCACGCTGGTCAATGTGCCGTAGACGCTTCTTCGCCCTGCTAGTGGTCAGTGATGAGGGCGTCCAGGGCGGCGGCTTTGTCGGCTTCGGTGGGCAGGGCGTAGCGGCGGGTGGTGTCCAGCGAGCCGTGGCCGAGGAGTTCGGCGACCAGGATGGGGTCTTTGCCGTCGCGGATGAGCTGGGTGGCGAAGGTGTGGCGCAGGACGTGCGGGCTGAAGGGTTCGGTAGGGTCGTCGTTGATGCCGCAGGCCTCGCCGAGGCCGGTGATGATGTCGCGGGCGGCGCGGTCGGTCAGGCGGCCGCCGCGGTGGTTGAGGAACAGCGCGGCGCTGCCGGCACCTGTCCAGCCGGCGCGGGCCTGCAGCCAGTCGGTGAGGGCTTGGCGCAGGTCGGGGTGGACGGGCAGCAGGCGGATCTTGCCGCCGTCGCGGCCCTTGCCGCGGATGCGGAGTTCGCCCTTGCGGGCCGACAGGCGCACGTCGGCCAGGTCGAGGCCGACGACTTCGGAGATGCGCAGGCCGGCGTAGTAGGGCAGCAGGGCGATGGCCTTGTCGCGCGGCGGCGCGGTGAGCTGGACGTGGCGGATGTAGCGGCGGGTGCGCCGGGCGTCCAGGGCGCGGGGTGCGGTGCGGCGGGCTTGGGGTTTGCCGAGGCCGCGGCGGGCGTAGAAGTCGTCGATGGCCGACAGGTAGGTGTCGATGGTGTTGGGGGCGCGGCGGCCGTTCTTCAGATGCCGGCGGAAGTCGCGTACGGCGCCGGTGGCGGCGATGGGGTCGGTGAGCGGGTCGCCGTCCAGGGCGCCGGCGTCGGCTTGGTCGGCCAGCCAGGCCAGGTAGCCGCGCAGCCGGGAGGCGTACTTGGTCTTGGTGGAGTCGGCCAGCGGGGCGTGCGCGAGCGCGGCGGTGTAGCCGGCCAGGACGGCGGCGTGCGGAGCGGAAAGCGGAAGGGCCCGCGACCGGCGTGTGTTTCCGGAAGCTGATCCGACCGGTTCCGCGAACTCTGCGGGCCTGTTTCCGGAAGTCACCCCCACAGTCTACTTCCGGAATTGAGCAATTCCGGAAGTTGTGAGGTAAGGTGGAGACACCGAGGACTTTTCGAGCGTTGGCATTCAGGTCTGCGTCACCCGCGGCGAACCACCACCGGCCTCTTGGGGCCTGGACAGGTTAAGCGACATGACGCTGACACTTCTTTCTCAGCCCGCACCACTCAGCTCCGCCTCACCTGCGGTCCTCCGGGCCGATTCCGCGCTACGGCTCAGTCTCCACCCGGTGCCGAATCGGCGAGCGGTGGTGGACGGGGCCTGGTGGCCCTACTCTCGCGACGCGGCCGCCGAACTGCCCGGCCTCATCGCCGCCGTCGACCGGCTGCTTGATCGAGTCACGCTCCGCGTCGGCGTCCATGGCGATACGTGGCAGAGTCTCCCACGCCGCATCCCGGCCCGCGGCCGGCAGATCCGCATCAGCTGGTCCCGCCACACCGACCCGCGCGTGATCACTCTCACCTTCGCCACCGGAGAGCCAGTCGTCTTGCTGATCATTCCATCGGGCACCGCCACCGGCGCCGCCGAGGCCACGCTCAAACTCACCGCCCAGGACACCGCCGGCCTGACGCCCGACGACATCCTCACCCTGGCGAATCTGCCATGCCACCCCGCGGCGCGCCCGACCCTCCGTGCGGTGACCGCCGGCAGCTCGGCCAACTGAGACAACGAGGTCGGGTCGATCATCGGCCAGGAGACAACCGCCTCAACCAACCGGCCGTCAGCAGCGGCGGCGTGACCCACGTACCGCCTGCGGCCGGATCGAGCGGTCCAGGCACCGCCCCTACTGGCCCTACGGGCGGCGGCCCGATCTCCGGCCGGCAGGCATCCCCTCCCCTTTCAGCTTCTCCAGTGAGGAAACCTCCATGACCGTCATCGACACCGCCCCACTCGGCGGCGCGACCGCCTCAGCACCGACCCTCGTGCATCTGTCCGGGAACATCGGCATCTTCAGCACAGCTCGGCTGCGCCAGCGACTGATCAACACCCTCACCCACAGCAGCGACCTGCTCGTCCTGGACCTGTCCCGGGTCACCTTCTGCGGGGCCGGCGGGCTCGGCGTGCTGGTCGGCGTGCAAGGCCGTGCCCGGGCCCGGGGCATCACGCTGGCCCTGACCGGCCTTCCCCCGTTCATGGCCCGGCTGCTGCGCAGCGCCGGCCTGGACCACCGCTTCCCGATCATGGCATGACCGGCACGCCCACCACCCGCAACGCCGCCGCGGCGGGTTATGACGGCAGCTCGCCGTTCCCCCGGCCCGCAACGCCCGCGCGGACCGGCATCGCCCCGGTGATGCTGACCGCCGCGATCGTGGTCGCGCCGTTATCGCGCTGGGCGCCGGCATCTGGCTGGCGTGGGGAAGCGGTGTCAGCCTCACCGACCTGCTGCTGGCCGCCACCTTCTACATGGTGACCGGGCTGGGGGTGACGGTCGGCTTCCACCGGCTGCTGACCCACCGCTCCTTCACCGCCCGCCCGTGGCTGCGCGTCGTCCTGGCCGTGGCCGGATCGATGAGCTTCCAGGGCAACCTCATCGACTGGGTGGCCGTCCACCGCCGCCACCACGCCTTCACCGACCGGCCCGGCGACCCGCACTCCCCCTACCGGTACGGCACCGGCCTCGGCGGGCAACTGCGCGGCCTGGCCCACGCCCACCTGGGCTGGCTGTTTTCCAGCGAGCCCACCTCGGCCACACGGTATGCCCCCGACCTGCTGCGCAACGATCCGGCCATGCTGCGCATCTCGCGCGCCTTCCCCGCCTGGTGCGCCGCCTCCCTGCTCCTGCCGTTCGCGGCGGGCTGGGCGATCAGCGGCAGCCTGTACGGCGCTCTGACCGCGTTCATCTGGGCCGGCCTGGTCCGCATCGCCCTGCTGCAGCACGTCACCTGGAGCGTCAACTCCCTGTGCCACATGATCGGTGACCGGCCGCACAAAACCCGCCGCCACGACCGCTCCACCGACCTGTGGCCGCTGGCCCTGCTGTCCTTCGGCGAAAGCTGGCACAACGGCCACCACAGCCAGCCCGGCTGCGCCCGGCACGGCCGCGGCCCTCGCCAGATCGACCCCTCAGCCCGGCTGATCCGGCTGCTGGAACGGCTCGGCTGGGCCACCAACGTGCGCTGGCACCCCGCCGACGGCCTCCAGCACCGTCGCATGGTGGCCGGCAAACACACACTGCGCACCACCATGCACCACCTCGGCGGCGCCTCCACCGCCAGGCGGCCACCGCGGCGCACGCCTGGCTGATGGCCGCCGACCCGGCTCCGGGGCCCGGCCGTAAGGGACGATTCCTGACTGAACGTCCCTACCCAGAGCTAAGGACGGCAGGTGAGTGATGGCCAACGCCCGACCTCCGCAGCGACCAGGTCCTGGCAGTGGCGTGGACCAGGCCCTGGCCGGCGTCTTGAAGGCGGTCAGCACAGCCTCGCGCACTCTCGCCCTTCAGAACGCGATGAGCATGGCCTGCCACGGCGACCGGCAGCGGCTCGCCGCGTGTCTGGAGGCGATGACGCCTGCTCAGCTCGTTGAGGTAGCCGCCGCCGCACGATTGCTCAGCGCTGCGGCCGACCAGGCGCTGGACAAACCGGCGGCCCGCACGCAGTGACCGACGAGGGGACCGGCTGCCGGGGACCGTGGCCGGTCAGCGCGGTCCGGGCCAGTGGGCGGCCTGGTCGAGGCTGGCATAGGACGGGAACATGTCCACGAGCCGGGTGACGGACAGCAGCCGCGCCAGCGGCCCGTGCACCCCGATCAAGCGCAGCCCGCCGCCGCGGCCTTCGGCCTCGCGCTGGCCGGCGATCAGAGTCCACAGCCCGGAGGAATCGCAGAAGGCCAGCCGTGCGGCATCCACGACGATCTTCGGTGGGGCCTCGGTGAGCAGCTCGTTAAAGGTCTGCCTCAAGGGCAGTTGTGTGGTGCTGTCAAGTTCGCCTTCCAGCTGGACCAGGTGGAAGCCGGGGCGTTGGCGTACGGTGATGGCAAGTTCTGTCATGATCGGCCGTCGGTTGTCGGTGGATGTCGTCCTGCCCGCCCCCGCAGCGCAGAACGGCTATATCGGACATTCGTGGGTGCCCCTACCCCGTGATGTCGTGACTTTGCCCGCGCGGCCGTCAGGTAAGCAACTTGTACCCGCGGGATCTTTGTGGCGGGCCTGATCTCGTGGCGCGGACTCGGGTGATGTTCACGTCACCAGCCGAGGCGGTGGTCAGGCCGCCTCGTCCGGGCCTCCGGTAGAGCGGCGTGGCGCTGTGCCGGCGGCGCGGGCTTAGGCGCTGTTACGAGGGGCGACATCGCGTGGCGGCCCCGGCGTCGGCCATGCCCCGCACCCGAGCTAGCAGACGACACGTTCTACAGGCGCGACCTATGGGTGGTGGCCGGTGCCGGACTGTCTCCTGTTTGGCTGAGCGTGGTCTCGCCGGCGGGGGTCTGCTGAGGGAGCAGGAGGCGGTGGTTGTCAGGAGTGGTGTGGACGCTGCCCTGCTGCCAGAGGCGATGGGCCTGCCGGCGTTCGCGCTCAGGTACCTGGGGGCCGCAGGACAGATCCAGCCGCCATTCGCGTAGGACCTCGCCGTCGCTGTCGATGTCGCGCAGCCAGTGCACAGTGTGATCCTCCCTGTCACGTGGTGGGGCCCGCGTGTCGGCTTTCCTCCTCTGGAACGGCCGGTCAGGGCGCGGGACGGCGGCGGGCAGGCTGTCGAGGCTGTCCGCCTTCGTTATCCCAACCGGCCAAGCCGAGCGCGTTCGCGGCGGTGTCGAGGCCGGCGGGGGCGGAGG
>NZ_JAAAHR010000260.1:0-8537 GCF_009908215.1 Nonomuraea sp. K271
GCGGGCCAGGAGGGCCGTGCTGCGGACCCTGGTCAAGCAGGGCGGCACGGCCGCGCAGGCGGCTCTGATGCACAAGCTCGTGTCGATGTCCGACGAGGAGCGCGAACGGCTCGTCGACGACTTCTGGAACGAGGTCGGCGAAGGGCTCGACGTGCCGGACGGCTTCGTCGAACGCCTGAGCACGATGCGGCCCCGGTTGCCGGAGGACCCCAGCGCCGCCCAGCTCGAAGCCTGGATCGAGCTGGCCGACCTGGTCCAGGACCAGCGGTTCCGCGCCGCGGTCCGCTCCTACCTCCAGGACGTGTACGGCACCTTCCCTGGGAGCAGCCTGGCCGCCGCGCCGGTGTGGGACTTCATCCACGAGGACGGCGCCAAGATCGGGGAGGAGGTCGTGGCGGCGTACCGTTCGGGGCTGGCGCCGGACTCCCCACGGGCGTGTGAGCTGGTCGTCCGCATGGCGGGCGCCGCCGCCGACGCCATGGGGGCGCAGTCCACGACCGAGCAACGTGAGCGGCTCGCCAGGGCCTTCCTCCTGGTCGAGCAGCTGCGGCGCGAGGACTCCCAGGAGGAGGAGCGGTACGACGCCACCCACGGCAGATACCTGTCCCTGGTGGAGCTGATCAACGGCACCCCTCCCAGCACGGGCGAGGACGATGCCGCGGCGTTCGCGTGGATCGCCGAGGCGCTGCGTGCTTCGACCCGGCAGTGACCCGGAGCTGGTTCGACACTGCTGACAGTCGTGCTGCTCCTCGTCCTGCGCTGCGCCCACTGTGGCGAGCCCATGCACGCCGGCGACGTCGAGCTGCTGCCCGGCCCTGGCGCGGCCGCCTGACCCTGCCCCTGCCCCAGTCGGGTGCGTTGGCCATGGTCCGCTCGTCCCGGTGCGGCAGGTGGCCGGACTCCTTGACCAGGCGTTGCAGGGTGGCGTACTCGGCCGAGTCGAGCATGTCGGTCGCGATCCGCATCGCGAACGTCACCAGGGCGTCCTCCAGTCGCGCGGCCGTGGTGTGCTCGGTGAGCGTGTCGTCGAGGGTGCGCCGGATCGTGGCGAGGAGTGATTCGCCGATGGCCTCGACGACGGCCCGGAGCAGGGTCTGCTTGTCGCTACACTGCACGCGCCTCCCGGCCAGGGCAGGCCGGGAGGCGCTCAGCCTGAGGATCAGCCGACGGCGTACGCGCGGGTGATCGTCTGGGTCACCCCGTCGCCGGCGGCGTCGGTGACCACCGCGCGGAGGGAGACGTACCCGGCCTGGTCAGGGTTTTGCAGCGTGGCGGTCCATCCGGACCCGGTACGGGTGACCGGGACGGGGCGCCACGTGGCGCCGTCGTCGGCGGACATCTCCAGTCGGATCGACTCCACGTCCGCGTCCGTGGACCCGGGGTTGCGCTCGACCCACAACGGCAGGCGGGTGGTGCCGCCCGGCTCGGCGCGGTTCGAGTCGTCCAGGCCCTCCGGGCTGAAGCGGACGGCCATCAGCGGCAGCGGTTGTTCGTCGCCGGTGGTCGCGGACGTGAACGTCCAGGCCGACTCCACCTTCGTGGAGAGCGTGGCCTGCCGGCGCAGCGACGCGGTCAGCGTGTAGGCGCCGGACACCGCGGGCAGGCCGGCCCGCAGGCCGCATCCTGTCGCCTTGTGGACCGAGCAGCCGGCGAGGTCGGCCGTGGCCAGCGTTCGCCCGTCCCTGGCGAGGGTGGCGAGGCCGGTGGCGGCCGAGTCGGAACCCGATCGGCCCTGCCGCCCGTCGGCGAACATTCCCGTCGCCAAGAAGCTCAGCTCGTCACCGGTACGGCTCCCACCGGCCAGCAGGAACGACGGCCCGATGACGGCGGCGTTCCAGACCTCGTCTGTCTCACCCCGCTCGGCGCGTCGCCCGCCGTCGAAGATGATCGAGGTGCCGGTCTGGAGCCCGCTCCCGTAGCTCAGCCCGGGCGTCCGGTAGTGGACGAGCTTGCCGGGCAGCGGGATCTCCCCGACCAGTGAGTCCAGCGACGTGGCAACGGGCTGGCCGATCTCCAGCGTGGCCATCGGCACCCCGGTCACGGCCGTCCCTGGGGCTCGGTAGGTCGCGGTCACCTTCGCCAGATCCTGCTGCCGCACGTTGTGCGAGGGGTCGTCAGGAATGCCCTCGCTGCGACGATCGACGATGGTGTAGACGTACGGGCTGGGGGAGACGTCCTTGCTGAGCCACGTGGTGACGAGGGTGTAGGTCATGCCTGGTTGCCGCGCGGGGACGACGAAGAGCTGGCTGTTGGCGTCCGTACCGCCGCCCGATGCCGCCATGTCCCAGGCCCCATGCTCCAGCCGGAACAGGTAACCGCGTCTGAGCTCGGCGTCCGGATCGTCGAGTGTGGTCCTGACCGGCTTGCCCCGGCGCGTGTCCACACTCAGGTGCAGGTCACCGTCCTCGACACGGAACGGGGTGGCGGCGAGCGTACTGATCCGGTTTCCGTCGACCGTCTCGGAGACGGAGGCGTAGAGGTTCCAGTCGCCCTTGGGGAGCCGCACGGTGGCGGAGCCGTCCCAAAAGGCCAGGTCATGGCTCTCCCCGGTCTTCGCGTCGTAGATCTCCCCCCGAGGCTCGACGGGCCGGCCCTGCCTGTCGACGGCCGTGACGGTGACGTCGTAGGACTCCGGCTCGACGTAGGCGCCGGCGAGCGTGCGGACCACGGTGTCCCCCGAGGCGGCGGTGACCGTTCCCGGATAGTCGCCCGGCGGCTTTCCGGTGGCGTCGATGGTGACGGTGACGGACGTCTCGCCCTTGGCCGGGACCGTGACCTTGCCGGTCGGCACCTTCAGCACCTCGCCCTGCGCCGAAAGGTCGAGATCTACGGGGGTGTCGCCCACGTTGGCGTACGTGATCGTCCTGGTGGCCACCCGTTCGTCGCCGTCCCACGGGAAGGGCTCCCACAGGTTGGCCTGCTCGGCCACGACCGTCTGCTTCAGCACCCGCGTCAGGTCGGCCAGTCCGGCACCCTGCTCATAGGGCGTGACGCCTTCGGTGGGCGCGGCGCTGCCGATCAGCGCGGCCTTGAGCCGCGCCCCGGTCCAGTCAGGATGGTGCTGGGCCAGGATCGCCGCCGCCCCGGCCACGTGCGGGGTGGACATCGAGGTGCCGCTCATCGATTCGTGGCCGCCCCCGATGGCCGCTGCTGTGATGTCCTGGCCGGGCGCGGTCAGGTCGGGTTTGATCGCGTGGTCGCCCACGCGCGGCCCCCGGCTGGAGGAGTCGGCCATCCGCCCCTGCTTGTCCACCGCGCCCACGGCCAGGGCCGCGTCCGCGCTCGCCGGACTGAACACCGACTGCTTCCTGCCCTGGTTGCCCGCCCCCGCGACGAAGAGCGTGCCGTACTGCTCCGACAGCGTGTTGACCGCCTGCTCGATCGGGTCCAGTTCGAGGCTGTCCGGACCGCCGAAGCTCATGTTGACGACCTTGGCCTTGACCTCGGCGGCCGCCCACTCCATGCCGGCGAGAACGGCCGATTCGGTGATGACGCCGTCGCCCACCTTGCCGATGGCCAGTTCCGCCTCCGGCGCCACCCCGCGGAACCGCTCTCCCCGGCCCGCCGCGATCGAGGCGACGTGGGTGCCGTGGCCGTGGATGTCACGGATGTCGGGAGAGTCGCTGAAGACGCGCTCGTGCGCCACCGCGTCCTTGAGGTCGGGGTGGTCGGGGTCATAGCCGGTGTCGAGGACCGCGACCGTGACGCCCCTGCCCGTGAGCCCCTGCCGCCACGCCTGTGGGGCGCCGATCTGCTTGACGCTGTCTTCCAGGACGGGGGTCCTCTGGCCGTCCAGCCATAACCTGGAACGTCCCGCGGTCAAGGTGCGGGCGCCGCCGGTGAGGTCCCGCCAGGTCCGGGCGGCGCTCGCCTTCGGCACGCGCGCTGCGCTCATTCCCAGGTTGGACAGCCGCCGTGCCCCGGCGAAGCCCCGGGTGGCGGCACCCTGCGAGATCACCGGGATGTCGGACCTCGCAGCGTCGCCGTACCCCCAGGCCAGCAGTTGGGTGACGTCGAACAGCCGCCGGTCGAGCGTCCCCTTCGCGATCAGCGGCATCGCATCCGACGGGATCACGTACAGATGCCCGTCGCGCACCTGGCTCGTGAACTGCACCTGCCTGCCGGGTCCCGGGTCCACCCGGTGGGCCTTGCCGATGACCACGACCCGGTCACCCGTGATCAGCGTCACCCCGTTCGGCTGTTCCGCGGTTGCCTGCGGTGCCGCGACGCCGGCCGTTCCCGCCAGGAGAACGGCGAGAACCGATCTGCCCGCGATCATGACGTGCCTCGTTCGGTCGCGCCGGGGAAGTCGTCGGTCCACTCGGTGGTCAGCTTGATGAAGTGCCCCCACTTGGCGCCGGCGACCCCTCCGCTGACGGTGGGGAGCATGTTGGCGCGGACCACCCGGGAGGTCTCGGGATCGACGACCAGCCTGATCTCCCGGTCACCGCCGCGAACCATCAGCTCCTCCCCGCCCTCGACCGTGCCCACCCGCTGCACGTCCGGCACTGTGGCCAGAGCCCGGAACGCCGCGGAACGCACCTTCGCCGGCGCGGGCATCTCGGCGATCAGCGAGAGCAGCGGGAAGAAGGCGGGGTCACGATGGTCGACTGCTTCCGGGACCATCTCGGTGACCTGCTGCTTCAACGCCTCGGGGTCGGTCGGCAACGCCTCGATGTCCTTGACGCTGAGCTCGCCCTGGCCGGGCGCGAGATAATAGCCGGCCGACGGCGCCTTGCTCACGGCCGACCGGTCGCGGCCCGGCACCGGCCGCGTCCACCGCTGCCCGTCCCGCGTGGTCCAGCTCTCGGTGAACAGCCGGCCGCTGTCGTCCTTCTCCTTCCTGACGTGCCAGTAGGCCCCGGAGCCCAGCGGTGTGCGTTCCGCGCTGTCGGCGGCGACGAGCAGGACGTTCCGGGCCGAGAGAGGCGGCGGGGTGTCACCGGCCGGTGGGTTGACGGGCGTGGCCGAGCTTGTGGCGATCACGACGGTGGCCGCCGCCGTGGCCGCTACGACGCCCGCGAGGGGCAGGGCCACGGGAAGCCGGAACCGCTTGCGCGCCGGCGTTCGGGCCATCACGGTCAGCAGCCGCTCCCGCGCCCCGTCCAGGGCCTCCGGTGCGCTCTCGCCTATCTCCGATCGCAGGTTCTTGATCAGGTCGAAGTCATTCATGGTGGCCCCCGCTCATCTCAACCGGATTGACGCCGCCCAGAGCGTGCGCGACCTTGCGGCGGGCCCGCGACAGGCGCGAGCGGACCGTGCCGATGGGCACCCGCAACGCCCGGGCCGTCTCCTCGTACGTCAGATCGCCCCACGCGATCAGCAGCAGCACGTCCCGCTCACCGCGGCCGAGGCCCGCCAGCGCGGCGGCGAGGCGTTGCCGTGTGGCCGAGGCGGAGACTTGGGCGGCCACCCGCTCGTCGAACGCGGCCACCACGGGGTCCTCGCCCGTGCGGGCCAGCGCCCGGTAGCCCCGGGCTTCGGCCCGTCGGTGCAGGCCGATGACGTTGGTGATGATGCCGTACAGCCAGGGCAGCGCCTCCGAGCGGCCGAACTCGTAGCGGTGGCGGGTCGCGAAGGCTCTGGTGAACGCTTCGGCCAGCATGTCCTCGGCATGCTCAGGCCCGAGCCGCCGCACGGCGTAGCGGTGCAGTACGGCGGCGTGCCGGTCGAAGAGCACCGCGAAGCACTCCGGCGTAGACAGCGAGGCTTCGATGATGGAGGAGTCGTCCCTGGGATCCACCGGTTGAAGGGATGGAGGGTCTTTCACGGGGAACTTCCGTTCTGCGGTGGTTGTCACGACTGTCTTTATCCGCAGAGGCTCCCCAAGTTCCCCATGAGCGTGGTGGGGCCCGTGTGCACGGGCGCGTCTACCGGGGTGAGGGCGTGGCGAGCAGGTCGCGGACGGCCGCGTCGATGAAGGCCGCGTCGGTCGGGTTGGCGCCGCTGCCCGACGTGCCTCGACCGCGCCCCCGGGCGGCCGACGCAGCGGCGAGCAGGGCGTGGGTGCTCCGTGAGCGCCCGACGCCCCGCGCGCTCGCCCGGCCAGGGGCCGCGCTCCTGACCGTTCACGGCGGCTGTCAGTCGCCGAGCAGCCTCGGGGTCCACGCGCGTACGGCCTGCGTGACGTCCTCCGTCAGGTACTGGAGCAGGCTGTCGTCGGGAGCGCCTGACGGGCCGATCACCACACCCGCCCCGTGCGAGGGCCCGGTGCACGCGGCCAGGACGGCGGCCCCGGCCTCCGTCACCGGGCGGGTGACCCACTCCTGGACCTGGTCCCAGAGCGGTCGCATCTGCGGTGGCAGGATGTCGATCGTCATCTGCGCCGCGTTGGGCGTCGCGGCGGGTCCCGGATCGACGGCCACGACCTGGATGCCCTGGCCGCCGAGTCGCCCGGCGAGGTCCATCGTGTGGACGAGGTGGGCGAGCTTCGCCCGGCCCGTCGCGGCCATGCCGTAGTAGGGCCCCGGCGGCTCCGCCTCCTCGAACACCGGCTCCGCGGCCATGATGGCGGAGGAGGTGACGTTCACGATGCGGCTGGGCGCGCCGGCATTGAGCGCGTCCAGGAGAGCCTCGGTCAGCACGTACGGCGACAGGTGGTTGAGCACCAGGCTCGCCTCGATGCCGCCGGCGCCCTCCCAGCGCCGGGTCCACATGCCGCCCACGTTGTTGACCAGCAGGTGCAGGGGCCCTTCCGCGGCCAGCCGATCCGCGAGCGCGCGGGTGCCGGACAGGGAGGAGAGGTCGGCGCGCAGGAAACGGCCCGTGGCGCGCCCCGCCGCCTCCTCCAGCCGGGCCGTCGCGGCGGCGCCGCGGTCGGGGTCGCGGCCGACGACGGTGACGTCCCAGCCCTGTGCCGCCAGCCCCGCCGCCGTCTCCATGCCGATTCCGCCGGTTCCCGCGGTCACGACCGCCTTGCGGACATGTTCCGACATGCGTCATCCAATCAAGAGGGTGAGATGAACGAGTGCCGCGGGTGAGGTCGCGGGCCGGACAGGCTCCGCGCCGCGGCGCCTGTCCAGGACACACCGGCCGCCGGGGGAAAGGAAGGTCCGATGTGGCAGGCAGCCATGTCCCAACGGCATAGGCGCACGTGAGAGACTGCGCGGGTGGCCGATGTGGAGATTCGCCAGCTGCGTTACTTCATCGCGGTGGCCGAGGAACGCAACTTCACCCGAGCCGCCGCGCGGCTCACCATGACCCAGCCCGCGCTCTCACGTGCCATCCGCGCCCTGGAGCGGGACGTCGGCGCCCCACTGCTCGTCCGCGCCCCCGGTGACGTGAGCCTGACTCCCGCGGGTGAGATCCTGCTGGGCGAGGCCAGGACCCTGGTCTCCCAGGCCGGGCACGCCATGTCACGGGCGCGCAGGGCGGCGGGGACGCAGGATCCGCTGACGGTGACAGGGCCCGGCTGCGACGCCTGGCTGCTGAACGAGCTTGTGCACGCGTACGACGAGACCCGGCCGCTGATGCCCGGACGCGTGATGGTCGGCAACGCGGGCGACCAGCTCGACCAGCTGCGCTCCGGTGCGGCCGACCTCGCGCTGCTGCGCGGGTCGATCGACGACGAGACGCTGGAGAGCGTGATCCTGCTCATGGAACAGGTGCACGTGCTGCTCGCGGCGTCACATCCGCTGGCGGGCAGGGAGGCGATCGTCATGGCGGACCTGAGCGACGAGCAGGTGGTGCGCTGGAAGGAAGACAACTTCCGGCACGTCGCCGCCGAGCTCTGGCCGGACGGGCCGCCGGGGCGCCCGGGGCCGGAGGTGAGCGACGGCATGCAGATGCTGGCGGTCGTCCGGCTGGGGCAGGCCGTCGTCCTGTGCACGCCCCGCGCGGCGGCGGCGACGGGATCGGCGGACGTCAGGGCAGTCCGGCTCAGCGACGGGCCGTCGCTGCCGCTGCGCCTGGCCTGGCTGCGTGACCACTCCCAGGTGCGGTCCGTACGCAGGTTCGCCCATCACAGCCGGGCCGTCTGCGCGAGGCAGGACGGGCAGGCGGTCAGGGACCTGGCGCGATGGCCGCCGGACCACGGGTGAGCGGTGCGCTCATGAGGCGGCGGCCGTAGTGGCATGAGATCGGCACATCACGTGAAATTCGCTCGACCGGCCGGGCTCGCAGGGCCTGACACTCTTGAGGATCGGCCTCTGTGCCGCGCTGGGGATGGCGACCGCGGACGTGCTCTGTGCGCTGGTCGCGGTCATCGGCGACTCCGTGCTCACCCGGCCTCATCGAGCCGATCATGTCCTTCCTGCGGCCGGCGTCTACTTCGCCGCGCTCGTGCTGGGCACCCAGACGGCGATGGAGCCTCCTGAGCAGGCGGTGTTCGTGCTCGCCGCCTTCGCCGCGTCGGCCGGCTGGCAACCGCTGTCGACGGAGCCGCGGGCGGTGTTCAGCCCGCGGCCTGGGCGGCGACGTTCTCGATGGCCTTGACGGCGACGTCGGGCTGGTCGGTGTAGATGTAGTGGCCGCTCTTGGCGGCGGTGCTCAGGTTGCTGTTGCTGGAGAGGGCGAGCCACTTGCGCTGGCCGGCGCTC
>NZ_JAAAHR010000261.1:0-8516 GCF_009908215.1 Nonomuraea sp. K271
GTTCTGGGGTGGGGACGACCTTGCGCTCGTCGCGGCGCCACGTACGGCGGGCGATCCACCACAGCAGGACGACCACCAGGAGCGGCGCCAGCGAGGTGACGGCCAGGCGCTTGGACGGCTCGTACGCCCACATCTCGCCCATCCACCGCAACCACTCGGGCGCGAACTCGTCGGTGCAGGCCCGCCCCGCGGCCGTGCACTGCCAGCCGACGAGGTCCACGCAGGCCCTGGTCACGGCGCCGACGAGGGTCCCGGTGAGCAGCAGGGCGAACAGCCGCTGCGCCGCCTCCGTCGCGTGCCGCAGCCGGTCGCCGCCCCGCGGCCTGGGCAGCATGAAGTAGGACAGGTTCGCCAGCGAGAACGGCAGCAGGAGCAGCCACAACGCGATCGTGCGCCCGCCGGAGGTGAGGCCGCCCCACGCGTACGCCTCCCGCCGGCGCACGCCCGGCACGTCGGCGCGGTCGCTCACCGGCCGGCCCGCCGTCCACCAGCGCCGGTAGAAACCCGTCGTGCCGTCGCCGGCGACCAGCCGGGGATGGGGGTGGTTGAGCATGCCCGCCGGCGGCGTGCCGGAGACGCCGTGGACGCGCAGCTCCGTCACCCCGCCGCAGGTCTCGTCCAGGAAACCGTCCATGTGGACAAGGATCCTGCGGCGATGACGTCACGTACAGTTGTCGATCGAATACTTTACGCTTTGGTCGCTCCGGCGGTGAGCCCGGTGATCAGGTGGCGCTGCACCAGGAGGAAGACCGCGCCCGCGGGGATGGCGATGAGCACGGCGGAGGCGGTCATCAACCCCCAGTCCGACCAGTGCTGGCCGACGAACTGCTGCAGGCCCACCCCGAGCGTGCGCTTGTCCTCCTGCGACATGAACACCGTGGCGTAGCCGACCTCGCCCCAGGCGGTCATGAAGCAGTAGAAGGCGGTCACCGCGATGCCCGGCCGGGCCAGCGGCAGCACGACCCGCCAGAACGTGCCGAACGGCGTCAGCCCGTCCACCATCGCCGCCTGGTCGATCTCCACCGGCACGGTGTCGAAGTAGCTCTTCATCATCCAGGCGCAGAAGGGCACCGCGATCGTCATGTAGGCGATCACCAGGCCGGGGATCTGGTTGAGCAGGCCGAGCCCGGCCATCAGGTTGTAGAGGGGGACGATGAGGATGGCCACGGGGAACATCTGGGTGATCAGCAGCAGCCACATGACCGGGCGGTGGCCGGGGAAACGGAAGCGGCTGACGGCGTAGCCGGTGGTCGCGGCGAGGAACACGCCGAGCACCATGGTCAGCCCCGCCGTGAGCACGCTGTTGAGCAGCCACTGCGGGAACTGGGTGGAGGTCAGCACGCGGGCGTAGTTGTCGAGCGAGGAGTCGTTGAACAGCTGCAGCTCGGCCAACAGCCAGCTGTCGCGTGGTTTGAGCGAGGTGAGCACCAGCCACACGACGGGGAACAGCGAGATCGCCACGGCGATGAGCAGGCCGGCGTGCAGGCCGATGGAGGCCAGGGGTCCCCGCTCGCCGCGGGGCCGGGTCACGGGGGTCACCAGGGGTCTCCTTGACTGCGCAGGGTGCGACGGTAGCCGACGGCCAGCACGACCAGCATGGCGAGGATGATCACGCCCCACGTGGCCGAACCGGAGTAGTTGCGGATGCCGGTGAAGGCCTCGCGGAAGGCGTAGGTGACGAGGATCTCGGTCTCGCTGCCCGGACCGCCCCGCGTGACCAGGAAGATGATCGGGAACATGTTGAACGTCCAGATCGTCCCGAGCAGGACCACGGTCGTGGAGACCTGCCGCAGCCCGGGCAGCGTGATCGCCTTGAAGCGCTGCCACGGCGAGGCGCCGTCGACCTCGGCCGCCTCGTACAGCTCGGCCGGGATCGACTGCAGGCCGCCGAGCATGGCGACCATCATGAACGGCACCCCGATCCACACGTTGACCGCGATCACCGCGATCTTCGCGGTGACCGGGTCGTCCAGCCATCCCACGCCGGAGAGCCCGGCCATCTTGAGGAAGCCGTTGATCACGCCGTAGTCGCTGTTGTAGAGGTAGCGCCAGATGAACGCGGCCACGAACGCCGGCACGGCCCACGGCAGGATCAGCAGCACCCGGTAGAGCGAGCGCAGGCGCAGCTTGCGGTTGAGCATGACGGCCAGGCCGAGCCCGATGCCGTAGTGGAGGCCGACGCACACCACCGTCCACGTCACGGTCCAGAGCACCTTGTCCCAGAACAGGCCGCTGGTCAGGATCTGGAGGTAGTTGTCCAGGCCGACGAACTCGTACGTGGACGGGATCACATTGACCCCGATGGTGCGGCCCATGTTGGCCTCGGTCGCGTCGGTCAGCGACAGGTAGACGCCCCTGGCCAGCGGCCAGCCGATCAGCACCAGCATCACGACGACCACCGGCGCGATCATCGCCCAGGCGTACCAGTGGGACGACAGGGCGCGTCTCAGCCTCCCGGGGCTGTCATGGCGGCGGCTCCGGCCGCGGGCGGACTCGCCCGCGGCCGGAGCCTGCCCGGTCGAGACTGCCACCGGTCAGCTCCAGTCCTTCATGATCCCGTGATACTGCTCGTCGACCTTCTTGAGCATGTCGGCGGGCGTGGCCTGGCCGCCCACGAGCGACTGGTAGCCCTCCAGCAGCGGCTGGAACAGCTGCCCGCCCTCGGGGATCCACGGTCGCGGCACGGCGGTGTCCATGATCGGCTTGAACACGGCGACGTCGGGGTTGTCCTGCACGGCGGGGTCGGCGTAGGCGGAGGTGCGGGTGGGCAGCAGGCTGATCTCCTTGGCGATCTTCGCCTGGGCCTTGACCGTGGTCATGAACCGCACGAACTCGTACGCGGCCGGGATGTTCTTCGATCCGGCGTAGATCGCCAGGTTCCAGCCGCCCGTCGGGGCCCCCGCCTTGACCGAGCCGGCCGGGACGGGCGCGATGCCGAGGTTTGATCTGTCCTTGAACTCCTTGCCCTGGTAGATCTCCGACAGCGCCCACGGACCGTTGTAGATCATGGCCGCCTTGCCCTCCTTGAGGGCCGTCATGGCGTTGGCGTAGCTGTCGGTCGTGGCGGGCTTGGGCGCGGCGCCGGAGTTGATCAAATCGGCCACCGTCTCGATCGCCTTCACGTTGGCCGGTGAGTTGACCACGATCTTCTTGCTCTGCACGTCGAGCAGGTCGCCGCCCTCGCCGTACATGAACGGCAGCAGGAAGTAGGAGTCGACGTTGAGCGCCAGGCCGTCGGCGTCGGTCTTGTCCTTGACGTTGAGGGCGGCCTGCTTGAGCTCGGCGACCGTCTTGGGCGGCTCCTCGTGGCCGGCCTCCTTGAGCAGCCGCTTGTTGTAGATCAACGCCAGCGTGTCGGTGACCTGCGGCACCGCGTAGGTCTTGTCGTTGTACTTGGTGCTGCTCAAGGGCCCGGACAGGAAGTCGGACTCGTCCTCCACCGCCCGTGTGCCGTCAAGGGGCTGCAGATAGCCCAGAGAGGCGAACTGCGGTGTCCACGCCACCTCGGAGCGGATCACGTCGGGAGCGCCGGTGCCGGCCTGCGCTGCCGTCTGGAACTGGTTCTGTGCCTGGTCGGACGGCACGTTCACATATTTGACCTTGATGCCGGGGTATTGCGCCTCGAACTCCTTGATCAACGCCTGGAAGGTCGGGCCCTCGCTGTCGGGCCTGGTCGTGTCCCACCAGGTCAGCTCACCGGTGATCTTCGCCGGGTCGGTGACGGAGGCGGTGGGAGCGGCGGCCTCGCCGCCTCCGCCACCGCAGGCGGTGGCCGTCAGGGTGAGCGCCGCCACGGCCGCGGCCGCTAAGAGTCGTCGCATGTCCTTGTCCTCACAGCTGGTCTGGATCAGAGGTCGGGGTACGCCGGAGGGTACGCCGAGGCGGCGCTCCGGGATAGATGGGAACGCAAGATTTCTGCAAGTTGTTACATTGATCCGCGTGCCCGCCTCCCCAGCCGCACGACGCCGCCCACACAGGCGTTTCCGCAGGTTGAAGTCGTCCGTTTCACATGATGGACGGCCGGACGGCGCTCGCCGGCCGCCGCGCGGGCCGCCGAGCACCTGGGCGAGTTGCTGAAATTTCCAGAAACCATTGCAAGCAAGCACGGCGGCGGCCGTGGCTCAGGTAAGCCGCTCGCGCCGGACAAATGGTAATATTGCCATCACACAGAGTGAACGTCGGGTGGAGGTTCCGCGTGATCCGCAGCCGGCCGGCCGGCACCGGCGCCGAGGGGGCCGGGCCACCGCGCGCCGACGTCGACCCGACCAAGGCGCGGGCGTGCTGGATCGACCGCGACACGGTGGCCTGGCAGGTCGAGCCGTCGCTACGGCACACGCTCGCCTTCAGCGCCGACGGCGGCATCGCCCTGCGCGGGGGCGAGCTGACCGGCGACCCGCGGCTCATCCGGCTCGCACCCGGCGCGTGGAGCGAGGAGCAGCGCCGCCGGTGGCCCCACCTGGCCTCCTTCACCGCGCTCACGGTGGACCCGCGCGACGCCGGCCTGGTGAAGGGCGCTCTGCGCGGTCAGGTCGTGGCCGTGGGACGCGACGCCGGCGGCACGCTCCTGGCCGCGACCGGCGTGCAGCTGCCCGGCGTGCTCGACGACGTCTACGCCGAGGCCGCCACCGCCTGGCTGGGCCCGGCAGGACGGCTGATCCCGAGGCTGGCGGTGTGGGCGCCGACCGCGCGCACGGTCGAGCTGGCGCTCTACGCGCCCGGGAGCGAGCGCCGCCGCGTGCACCGCATGCGGCGCGACGACAGGACCGGCGTCTGGTCGGTGCGCGGGCGGCCGACGTGGTGGGGCCGCGAGTACACGTTCCTCGTCACGGTCTACTCCCCCAGGCACGGGGGGATCGTGACGAACGAGGTGACCGACCCGTACAGCCTGGCCGTCGCCCCCGACGGGGCGCGCAGCAGGCTCGTCGACCTCGACGCCGCCGCGCTCAAACCGCGCGGCTGGGACCGGCTGGCCAAGCCCGCGGCCGTGCCGCAGCACCGGGCGTCGATCTACGAACTGCACGTGCGCGACTTCTCCGCCTCCGACGCCACCGTACCCGCCGCGCTGCGGGGCACGTACGCCGCCTTCCGCGGCGACGGCGCGGGGATGCGGGAACTGCGGGCGCTGGCGGCGGACGGGCTGACACACGTGCACCTGCTGCCGGTGTTCGACTTCGCCACCGTGCCCGAGCGGGCGACCGACCGGAGCGAGCCCGCCTGCGACCTGGCCGCGTTCCCGCCGGCGTCCGAGCGGCAGCAGGAGTGCGTGGCGAGGACCGCCGCGACCGACTCCTACAACTGGGGGTACGACCCGCTGCACTACACGGTGCCCGAGGGCTCGTACGCGACCGACCCCGACGAGCGCACCAAGGAGTTCCGCGGCATGGTGGCCGCGCTCAACCGGGCCGGGCTGCGCGTCGTGATGGACGTGGTCTACAACCACACCTGCTCCACCGAGGTGCTCGACCCGATCGTGCCCGGCTACTACCACCGGCTGCTCGACGACGGCACGGTGGCCACCTCCACGTGCTGCGCCGGCACCGCCCCCGAGCACACCATGATGGGCAGGCTGATCGTCGACTCCGTGGTCACATGGGCGACCCGGTACAAGGTCGACGGTTTCCGCTTCGACCTGATGGGCCACCACCCGAAGGCCGGCATGCTCGCCGTACGCGCGGCCCTCGACGCGCTGACCCTGCGTGAGGACGGGGTCGACGGAAAGTCGATCATCCTGTACGGCGAGGGCTGGAACTTCGGCGAAGTGGCCTGCGACGCCAGGTTCGAGCAGGCCACGCAGGCCAACCTGGCCGGCACCGGCATCGGCACGTTCACCGACCGGCTGCGCGACGCGGTGCGCGGCGGCGGCCCCTTCGACGCCGACCCGCGTGTGCAGGGATTCGGCTCGGGCCTCGCGGGCGCTCCCAACGGCGCACCCGTCAACGGCACCGAGGAGGAGCAGCGGGCCAGGCTGGCCGCCTGCACGGAGCTGGTCAAGGTGGGGCTGACGGGCAGCCTGCGCGACTACGTCCTCCCGTCGGGCAGGAAGGGCTGCGAGGTGGACTACAACGGCTCGCCCGCCGGCTACACCGCCGCGCCGGGTGAGGCGGTGGCCTACGTCGACGCGCACGACAACGAGACGTTGTTCGACGCGCTGGCGTACAAGCTGCCGCAGCCGACGCCCATGGCCGACCGGGTGCGCATGCAGGTGCTCTCGCTGGCCACGGTGGTGCTGGCGCAGGGGACGGCGTTCGTGCTCGCGGGCAGCGAGCGGCTGCGGTCGAAGTCGCTGGACCGCAACTCCTACGACTCGGGCGACTGGTTCAACCGGCTGTTGTGGGACTGCTCGGAGGGCAACGGCTTCGGCGCCGGCCTGCCGCCCAGAGCCGGCAACGAGGCCGCGTGGCCGTACGCGAAACCCCTGCTCGAGGATTCGGGGCTGCGCGCTGACCGCGCGGCCGTCGAGGCGTGCCGGGCCGCGTTCGGCGAGCTGCTGCGGATCAGGACGTCGTCACCGGCGTTCGCCCTGGGCTCCGCGGACGAGGTGCGGCGGCGGCTGTCGTTCCCCGGCTCGGCGGAGGGCCTGATCACCATGCACGTCGACACGACCGGCCTCGATCCGCGCTGGACGTCCGTCACCGTCGTGTTCAACGCCACGCCGTACGCGCACGTGCAGGCGATGCCCGGCCTGGCGGGACGGGCCGTGTCGCTCCACCCCGTGCAGCAGGGCTCCGGAGACGCGGTGGTGCGGGGCTCGGCGGCCGACCCGGCCACCGGCGCCCTGTCGGTACCGGCCCGCACGGTCGCGGTCTTCGTCGCCGCCCCCTGAGACGCCGTCCCCCTGAGACGGAGCCGGTAGACGGGCGACGTGGCGGGTAGGGGACCGGACGAAAAACCGATGGCTTTGAGCCGCATGACGGCGCAGACTGGATAGACGGCGATCGCGTGGAGCAGTGGAGCACCCGTGGACTATCACTTTGATCACATGCCGGTCCTGTCCCGAGGCAGACATCGCAACCCCAAACGCGGTGCCTGCTTCATGGAGCTGGCCTCCTACCTGGCCGGGGAACGATGGAGCGACCATCCGGCCTGCACACATCCGTTGCTGGCCGCACTCGCGCGCCTGGTCAACGACAACACCGGCGACGAGAGCCGGGCCAAGCTCGTCCATCTCGTCCCGTCCATCATCGGCCTGGCCAGCGACGACCTGCGCGTGGACGCCCGGATCGCGCTGCGCTGCGCCACCACGGCGCTGCCGGTGGCGGCGGCCGAGCGCCAGCTCGCGCTGGCGGTGTCGGTGCTGGCGGCCGAGGAGATGCTGGCCAGGCTCGACGGCGCTGCGCCGGGGCGGCTCAGCGAGTCGAGCGTTCGGGTGATGGAGGAGGTGCCCCACGCCGCCGAGCAGGCGCGCCGCTTCAGCCGCGCGGCCAAGATCACCCCGAAGGGCTTCCGCCGGTACGCCGCGCCCAATGCGGTGCAGTTGTCGGTGGTCGGCATCGTCCAGGCCTGCATCCCCGATCCGGACGCGCTGCTGTGCCGGCTCCTGGAGGAGGCCATCGCCGACTGCGCGGCCATGATCCACGGCCCTCGCACCGAGACCCCGGCCACCGCATCCCCGGTGCACGCCTGATCGGATCTCGTCTCCCGGCGCCGCCGGTGGACGTCTCTGGGAATACCCATAGGCGGCCGTGCGCGTGCGTGCAGTCACGTCGCGTGACGTGAAACATTGCGCATCCTTGAGCCGCAGGGGCTTGCGTTACGGCGAAAAGGCCAGGTCAGGGAAGCCTCTCCTTCGTTGCGGATCTTCTGGACATATGCCTACATTTCCGAAAGAGGCATATGAAAGCGGAGGAACTGCATGACCATCGAGCTCGCCCGGCCGTACTCGCCCGAGAAGCATCACAGCCACCGGGACGTGACCGGCGGCTGGCTGCGCCCGGCCGTGTTCGGGGCGATGGACGGGCTCGTGTCCAACTTCGCGTTGATCGCCGGCGTCGTGGGGGCGGCGGGAGCCGGGCGCGGCGCGGTGCTGGCCGGGTTCGCCGGTCTGGTCGCGGGCGCGTGTTCCATGGCCGCCGGGGAGTACACGTCGGTGAAGTCCCAGACGGAGCTGATGCGGGCGGAGATCGCCGTCGAGCGGCGCGAGCTGGCCAGGAACCCCAACGGCGAGCTGGCCGAGCTGGCGGCCCTCTACCAGGAGCGGGGGCTCGACCCCGAGCTGGCGCACCGGGTGGCCGAGGGGCTGTCCGCCGATCCCGAGCAGGCGCTGCGGGTGCACGTCCGCGAGGAACTGGGCGTGGATCCCGACGACCTGCCCTCACCGTACGTTGCCGCCGGGTCCTCCTTCTGCGCGTTCGCCGCCGGAGCGCTGGTGCCGCTGGCGCCGTTCCTCTTCGGAGCGTCGGGGCTGGTGGTGGCCGTGGTGATGAGCGTGCTGGGGCTGTTCGGTTTCGGGGCGGCGGTGGCGCGGATGACGGCGCGGCCGTGGTGGCTGGGCGGGCTGCGCCAGCTCGCGCTGGGGG
>NZ_JAAAHR010000262.1:0-8466 GCF_009908215.1 Nonomuraea sp. K271
GCGGTGGTCGCGCAACAAGTACAAACGACTCCGAGGCCGCAGGAAAGCCCAAGCCCAGTGGGACACGGTCGTGAAGACGCGACCGAAGTTCTTCGCCCACTGGATCTGGGTGAACACGGTCCCGATCGTCTGGTGACCAGAACGACAAGAGCCGTGTAACGAGAGATTGTTACGCACGGTTCTGTGGGAGCCCCGGGCTGAGATGCCCGGGGCGACCCGACCGGTGCCATCCGTAGTTACTCCAGCCGCACTTAGGGCTTGGGGTTGGCGAAGCGCCGGACATGAAGCGGCCACCGCCGTGACCATGGATGTGTGAAGATCGATGACGGCCGCGTCCAAGATCGTGGTGTTTGAGAATGAAGCCACTCTGCGATCTGATGCTATTTAAGCAGCAATAGCATCTGTTGTCACATTTGTGTCGTTATCATCTTCATCATCCTTTTTCTCGGCGGCTTTGCGGCACTCGGCCAGCACTTCCAGTCCGAGATAACGCCGCCCCTCGGTCCACTCGTCGTGCTGCTCGGCCAGCACCGCCCCGACCAACCGGACGATCGCATCGCGATGCGGGAAGATCCCGACCACGTCGGTGCGGCGGCGGATCTCCTTGTTCAGCCTCTCCTGCGGGTTACTGGACCAGATCTGCCGCCACACGCTCTTGGGGTAGGCGGCGAAGGCCAGGATGTCGTCGCGGGCCTCGTCCAGATGCGCCGCCGCCTTGGGATACTTGTCCTCCAGCACCTGCACCACCTGCCGGTGCTGGGCATGCACCGAGGCGGCATCCGGCTGCTCGAAGACGGTGCGCAGCATCGTCGCCACCCACGGCTGAGCCGCCTTCGGAACCACCGAGCTCAGATTCCGGGCGTAGTGCGCCCGGCACCTCTGCCACGACGCGCCCGGCAAGGTGGAGGCGATCGCGTCGCGCAGCCCGGCATGGCAGTCGGAGATCACCAGCGAGACACCGGACAAGCCACGGGCGACCAGGCCGCGCAGGAACGCCAGCCAGCCCGCCCCATCTTCACTGGAGACGACGTCGATACCGAGGATCTCCCGGTGCCCGTCAGCGTTCACCCCGGTCGCCACCAGGGCGTGCACGTTGACCGTCCGCCCGCCCTCGCGCACCTTCTGTGTCAGCGCGTCGACCCACACGAAGATGTAAGGGCCGGCGCCCAGCGGCCGGCTGCGGAAGTCGGCCACCATCTCATCCAGCTCCCGCGCCATCACCGACACCTGCGACTTCGACAACCGGGTGACGCCGAGCTGCTCGGCCAGCTTCTCCACCCGCCGGGTCGACACCCCCAGCAGGTAGGAGGTGGCCACCACCGAAGCCAAAGCGCGCTCGGCCCGCCGCTGCCGCTCCAGCAGCCACTCCGGGTAGTACGAACCGTGCCGCAGCTTCGGGATCGCCAGCTCAACGGTCCCCGCGCGGGTGTCCCACTCGCGGCGCCGGTAGCCGTTGCGCGAGTTGAGGCGCTGCTCGGACACCTCGCCGTAGCCGGCGCCGCAGCGCTGCTCGACCTCGGCGTCCATCATCATCTGCGCCATCTGCACCACCATCTCGCGCAGCACATCGGACGACGCCGTAGCGAGGGTCTCGTCGAACCACTCACCCTCAGCAGGCAGAATGTCTTTAGCGGCCACTTCTCGTTCTCCTTCTTTGCCTTCGACAGCTGTGAAGGATCGCGGAGTGGCCGCCCTCATGTCACATCGATCTTCCCTCACGGGCATCAAGGTGACGTACAGGTTCAAACCCGTACACCACTCCCGTGGACGCTAACCGGGCCGC
Organism: Nonomuraea sp. K271; assembly: GCF_009908215.1. Taxonomy (NCBI): domain Bacteria; kingdom Bacillati; phylum Actinomycetota; class Actinomycetes; order Streptosporangiales; family Streptosporangiaceae; genus Nonomuraea; species Nonomuraea sp. K271. The sequence goes on from NZ_JAAAHR010000262.1 coordinate 1,784, forward strand.
CCGCGGGTGTTCCCTTCTTGGTCGCAGGGTCGGGTTGTGGCTGGTCAGGTCGGTGCGGGCAGGGCTTGCAGGCGGGCAAGTGCGGTGAGGATGTCACGGGCCCAAGGCCAGCGCCCCGCCAGGCGCAGCCGCAGCCGGCGGCCGCCGCGCACCAGCCGTCCGGCCACCGCGAACAGCCGCAGGCGCAGGCGTTTGGGCTCGTAGCTGCGGGCGGCGGTGCCGGGCAGCGCGGTGTTCTTGGCGGCCATCACAGCGCCACCTGCTCATCGGTGTTGTTCAGGCCGAACAGGTCGTCGTAGTCGGACAGGCGGCGCTGTTCGACTTCGGTCAGCGCCGCGGGGACCGTGCTCAGGCGCTGGCTGCGGAACGTGCGGGCGGCGGCCAGGTGCTGCGGGTCGGTGAGCGTCTGGTGGGTGGCCCAGCAGCGTTCGTGCCGGGCGACGTTCACCCCGCCGCAGGTCACGGTGACGTGGTCGAGATCTGCCCGGATCTCCGCTGCCCAGCCTTCCAAGTCCTCCTCGCCACGGCGGTGGACTAGCATCTCGGCGAACTGGCGCGTCAACTCGGTGACCGAGGCGAGTTCCGGGCAACGGGCGGTGATCTGTTCGAGCTTGGCCAGATCTTCGGCGGCAACCTTGCTGGGCGGCTGGACGATCCAGCCGGTGACTTCCCGGATCTTGGGCGCGGGCGGCGTTGCGGGTTTGACGGTTGTCGAGCGGAGCTTGGCGGTGAGGCGTCGGAGCGTGCGGGCGCTGCCCAAGTAGCCGCGTTCGCGCAGTTCAGTCAGGAGTTGATCGGTGCTGCGGCAGCCTTGCTCCCAGCGTTGCTGCAGGTAGGGAAGATAGACATCGAGGATCGTCCGATGTGGTGCGCGCTCTTCGCTGATGAGGCCATCGGCGATGGCGGCGGTGGCGTAGCGGCGCACGGTCTTGCGATCTAGCCGCAGCTCGCGGCTGATCTGAGTGATATTCATCCCCTGAGCGAGGGCCTGGAGGATCTCGGCGTGCCGTGCCCTGATGCGGGCCGCCGAGGGGCTTTCCTCGCGGGCCGGCTCCAGAGCGGCAGGAGGATCCACGATCTCGGGCTTGGCCGGTTCACGCAGGCGCGCGCGGTGCCGAGACACAGCCCGCTGAACCGCGCCGGACAGATTGTGGAGCAGATGCCAGCGGTCGGTCACCTGCACCGCCAGCGGGGCGCCGCGCTGCGCGCCTTCGGCATAGCAGCCGGCCCGGTCCCGGCAGATCGCCTCGACCCCGGGATGCGCCTCCAGCCAAGCCGCGAACGAGTCCGCCGAGCGATCCGGCAACAGGTCGACCACATGACCGCCTTCCACGTCGACCAGCACCGTCCCGTAGGTATGGCCCTTGCGCCAGGCGAACTCATCGACCCCCAGCACCCGCGGAGTCGCCACCTGCGGATCCGGCAAGCTCCGCAACAGCCGCAGCAGCGTCGAACGGCCCACCGCACAGGCCAGACGGGCAGTATGACGGGCACCGGGCCGGCCACCCAGAGCCAACGCCACCATCCGCAGCATCGACATCAGCCCCGCCGCGCGCCGGCCGTGCCTGCTGGTCAGGCCGGGAACCTGCTCGGCGAAGGTCCGCTTCTCACAGGCGGCGTTGTCGCAGAAGAAGCGACGTACCCGCACTTGGAGCAGCACCTCCTGCCCGGCCACCGGCAGATCCGCCAGGCACCGCTCATAGCGGCTATGAACCCGCACCGACTCACAGCCACAGGCCGGGCATTCACCCTTCGGCTCCGTCGTCGCGGCCTTCACCCGCACGGTCGCGCCCACCCGATGCACCCGTTCGATACGAACGGCGGCAAGGTGTGGGAACACGACCGCCAACAACTCCATGATCGACACAGAGCAGCGTCCTGACACCGGCACCGGCCCGCATCCGGCTCGACATGATTGTGATCTTGGAAGGACAGCTGATCACGGAAAGTGGGCCAGACCCACACGCACTTGGCCGTTGACAGCGTGATGCCGGTCTCGCCGGTGGCGAGTCGAGGATGGCGTTACCCTTCACTCACCTCGAACGACGCGGTCGTCACCGCCGCGAGCGGCCCTGGGCACCTCGTTCACGCTGGGCCGCCCACTGCCGGTAGTCCCTGGGCGTCATGCCGTACGCGGCGCGGAAGGCGCGGCTGAAGATCGCGGCGTGGGAGAACCCGCAACGAGCGGCGATGACGTGGATGGGCGTGCCGCGGAGGGCGGAGTCGGACAGCTCACGCCGCGCGAGCTCCAGCCGCCGCTGGTGCAGGAAGGCGGCGACGGTGGCGGACTCATCCATGAACAGGCGGTGCAGGTAGCTGACGGAGATGTGGTGCGCCGCCGCTATCTCACGCGGAGTGAGCTGCGGGTCGCGCAGATGGTGCTGAATGAACGCCCGGATCCGCAACAGCAGGGTCCGTCTGCGTGACTCCTGCGGGAGCGCGGCGTCGCGTTCCAGGACCTGAGCGAAGAGTGCGGACACCAGGTCGGTCGCGACGGTCTCCAGCCGCGGCCCGTCGGACGGCCCATAAGAGGCGCTGTTCCCCGCCACCCCCGTCAGAAACCGACTCAAAAGCGCGCCGAACCCCTCTCGCGCCGACAGTTGACGCCCCGTCAGCCGATTCAGCCCGTCCTTCGGCAACGGCAAGGACCGCTTGGGGAGCTCCAGTCCCACACCGACGTGCCGGCCGCGATCGTCGGCCACCCGGACCTCGACGGGACGCGAGGAGTCCAGGACGCACAGGCTGTGGGGGCCGAAACTCGCCGCGAGGCCGTCGTGCTGGACCGTCATGGTCCCGCGCAGCGGGATCGCGAGATACACCCACTCGGGATCGCGCATCTGGATCAGCCGAGGAGTACGCCGTAAGACGTGCCCCTGCTGGACGGTCATCGACCACATCAAGGCGCCACCGGCCTGCAGGAGCCGTCGCGAAGCCCGGAAGTCCCCGCGCTGGTCGCTGTCGACCTCCAGCGGTACGTGCTTGCGGAGGGCGAGCTCGCGCCAGTGCTCGAACCGGTCGGGCGCGGGTACGTCCTCGCTTCGGGACACCGCCTCGATCACCATGGTTTCTCCCTTCGGACCCGCGCCTGGAACAGCGCATGCTCGCCTTCCTTGAGACGTCCCACGTGGCGGAAGTGTGACAGCCGGGCTCCGCCGGTGCGGTTCCTGGTGACGATCTTGTCGCCATATGGAGACTTAGGGTGTGAGATCCGCTGCGTAGGGTGATTGCCGGAAGTTGTGCCTATTCACGGTGAAAGGACGGGGTATGGCCATTGATCTGCAGGTGCTCAAGATAGCCGGTCGTTCGTCCACATCGACGTCGATGGCAACGGTGCCATCACCCGGGACGACCTGCAGGGGCTCGGCGCCCGGTTGCTGGTCGGCTTCGGCGCCTCGCCGGCGGGGGAGCGGGGCCGGCGGGTCGCCGATTCCTTCGACAGCCTGTGGGACACGATCTCCGCCGCGGCCGACCTCGACCGCGACAGCCGCATCACCCCGGACGAGTACCGCGCTTCGGTGATCGCCTCGTTCATCCACGGCGACCGTTTCGAGCCGGTCTTCCGCCCGGCGATCGAGGCGGTGCTCGCGGTGACCGACACCGACGACGACGGTCTCGTCCAGCGGCAGGAGTTCGAGTTGCTGCACGAGGCGTTCGGCCGGTCCGGGGAGGACAGCGAGCATGCCTTCGCGGCGCTCGACCTGGACGGCGACGGCGTGCTGAGCCGTGAGGAACTGTTCCACGCGGCCCGTGACTACTACACCTCCGCCGATCCCGACGCCGTCGGCAACCTGTTCTTCGGCAGGCTTTCCTCCTCATGAGCGGGCCGGCCGATGCCCGGCCTCATCTGGGAGAGCTCCTCCAGCGCGTTCCTGCCCTGGTCGGCCGGTGCCGCATCCACCCGCGTACCGATGCCGCCGGCCGGCAGGTGATGCGCTGGGCCGAGCAGGCGGGGCTGACCGGTGACGCCACCGCCCTGCGGCGGCTGCGGGCCCTGGACGGACATCGTATGGCCGGGCGGGTCTTCTCCGACTCCGGCGACGACAAGCTCGTGCTGTTCTCCCAGTGGCTCACCTGGGTCGTGCTGCTCGACGACCGCTGGGACGAGCGCGCCTGTCCCACGCCGCAGGAGATCGACCATACCTACACCCGGCTGCTCCAGGTGGTCGATCATGACCGCGAACCGGAGGGCGCCGATCCCATGGAACGGGCCTTCGCCCAGCTCTGGGGGATCACCGCGGCCGGGATGGGTCCTGCCTGGCGCGGCCGGTTCCGCGCCCATCTGGAGCTCAACCGCCGCAGCACCCACTGGGAGATCGGCATCAGGCGGACCGGACGGTTCAGCCCGCTGGAGGAATATCCGGCCCACCGCCGGGTCGCCTCCGCCTCGTTCATCTTCGACGCCGGAGAGGCCGTCCTCGGCACCGAACTGCCCGCGGAGCTGATGAGCCTGCCGGCCTGGAGCGACCTCGCCGACGCGGCCAACGATGTCTCCACCTGGGTGAACGACGTGCTCACTCTCGACAAGGACGCGTACGAGGCTGATCTGTCCAACTACGTCCTGGCCGCCCGGCATCACCTGGACCTGTCGACCTCGGCGGCCATCTCTGGGTGATCGATCGCATCGCCGAGCGCGCCACCGACCTGCATCGCGCCGCACGCGCCTTACCCGGCGTCTATCGCCGCCTCGGCCTGTCCCACGGCGCCGCCCGGGCGGCAAGCAAGGTCGCCTGCGCCTACCTGGCCCTCCCTCACGCCAACGTGGAGTGGATCTGCGAAGCAGGCCGTTACGCGCACGGCGGGCGGCGGACCGCGTACCCGGGGTTCGCCAGGGTGGCGTCTCAGCCGGTGTGAAGGATCCGGATGCGATCGGGTTCCGCCGGATCTCGGTCGACGACCTGGACCGGCGGCCAAGCCCACTGCCACACGCTGATGTCCGGCGTACGGGAGAGCCGGATCTGCCCGCGGGTGCCTTCGACCGCGACGCGCGACCAGGACTTGGCGGTGCTCGCCCGGTCCGTGCCGTGAGAACGCAGCACATCGGCGAGGACGGTGACCGTGTCGTAGCCCTCGAAGGCGACGAAGGACGGCGTTTCGGTCAGCCGCTCGTGGAGGGCCTTCTCGACCCGTGCACCGAGTGGGCTGAGGTGCTCGGGCAGGTAGCGCAGGAACGGGATCGCGGCGCCGTCGTCGCCCAGCGACGTCGCCCATTCGGCGAACTCCGGCTGCCCGGCCGGAGCACCGATCATGATCTCGGCGAGGCGCTGGTCGCGGCGGACGGCCTTGACGATCGACACCGCCGGTTCAGGGATGCCGGCCAGAAGAAGGAGGGCTGTCGCGCGGTTGCCGACGAGTTCGTCGCACACGGCCGTGGGGGAGAGCCGGCCCAGGTCGAGTTCGATGACGGTGCCGCCGCGTGGAGCGAGGTGGTCCCGCAGGATGCGGGCCCCGGACGCCCAGTAGACACTCGACTGGGCTGCTACGGCGATTCGAGTGTGGCCCGCGTTGAGGAGGAAGTCCGCGTAGATCCGCCAGCCGTGGGACTGCGCGGGGGGAGGCGCGCGACCCAGTCCGTCGGCTGTTCTGTGAGCGCGTCGAGAACCGCCGACGAGCAGAGGAACGGCAGGCCGAGGGCGTCGGCCCTGGCGGCGGCTGCGCGGGCGACGACGCTGTGATACTCCCCCGCCAGGGCGGCCACGCCCAGGTGAGCCAATTCATCCACGGCCGCCTCGGCCCGCTGCGGATCGGCCGCGGTGTCCCGGACGACCAGCTCAAGCGGCCTTCCGGCGATCCCGCCGGCGTCATTGACCTCGCGAACGGCCAGTTCGAGTCCGGCGAGCAGGTGCCGGCCCGCCTCGGCCCAGCCAGGCCGGGTCAGCGGAACGAGAGCACCCAGGGTGAGGCCGAACGCGCGTTGGCGCGGTTGACCGAGCTGCTGGCCGACCTTGGACTGCAGCCGAAGGCGGCCAGGACCCGGATCGTGCGTGCGCCACGTGCGCAAGAGGGAGAGGTTGCGATGTAGGTAGGAACCTCGATCGATTGTGCTGCTGCGTGGAAGATGAAGGTTGTGGCCCTTCGGCGTCGCTCTTCGGGGAGAGGCGTCAAACCGCCCACTGCGGCATTGGCTGAAGACCGTTGTCGTGAGCGAGTGGGAAAAGGCGCACGTTGATGCGTCAGGTGGGGATCCGCCCTCGCGAGGCTCGCGTTATTCCTCGGTAAGAAGCACAAACGGGGGCGCAAGTGGGGCTGGCTTCAGGTCGTCTACACCGACCCGACCCAGCTCGGGCTGATCAGCCTCAATGGAGCCGTCGTCGCTCCCAGGCCTTTCCGACCTTGGCGGGCATCGGCCGAACGCCGTCGATGAAGGGCGTCGGAGAGCCGTGTGCGGGAGAACCGCATGCACGGTTCGAAGTGGCGGGAGCTGGAAACGGAGCCAAGAACCTGGTCAAGGTCACTGGGGTGGCACACCCGTTCGGGAAACCGGCGGAATCAAGGCCTCAGGTCCTGCCACCAGGAGAAACCACCGCGCCAGCTCCCGACCCTACCGCGACCCATTACTTATCTAAACGGCATTGTTGCGCCACGCGCACGGAGAGGAGCGGTCTGTGAGGTAGGAGAGGACCGTATCGCTGTGCTGCTGCACGGAAGATGAAGGATTGGTGGCCCTTCGGCGTCGTCCTGCGGGG
>NZ_JAAAHR010000263.1:0-8420 GCF_009908215.1 Nonomuraea sp. K271
CCCTCCTCCCCCGCCACCGCTGCCGCCGACGCTGCGCTGGCCGCATCCGCCACCGCCCAAGAAGTCGGGCATGGGGGCCATCGGGGTGATCGGGGCCGTGCTGGGCTCGGTGGCGGCGCTGTTCGTACTGATCGTCGTGGGGGCGGCGTTCTTCAAGGGCGCGTCACGGTCGGAGACCTCGAGACCGATCGCGATCCCGACGTACGAGCCTTCGGAACGCGCCACCGACGACGAGCCGTTGCCCGAGCGCACGCGGACGGAGGAGCCGACCGAGGAGCCGTCGACCAGCGAGCCCACGAGCCGGCCGACGGAGCGGGAGACGGAGGAGCCCGAGCAGGAGCCGCGGCAGACGGTCAACACCAGCCTGAAGAACAACTCGATGTACCGCGCGGGCATCCTGCCGAGGCTGAGGTGCCCGGCGGGCAACGCCAGCATCTTCAACCACAGCCAGCTCAAGTCGCTGATCCTCAAAACCGGCAAGTGCATGGACCGGGCGTGGAAGCCCATCCTGGAGAAGCAGGGCATCAGGTTCAGCCCGCCGAGCTACGCCATCGCCGCCAGGCGGGGCAGGGGCGCGTGCGGCGACTACCCGCAGCCGGGCAACATCGTGCCGTACTACTGCCCGCAGAACAACACGATCTACGCCTCCACCTCGGCCATGTCCAGGGGCAACGGCAACGCCCGCGGCTACGGCCAGATCATCTCCTGGCACGGCGGGATCATCAGCATGATGGCCCACGAGTACGGCCACCACGTGCAGAACATCACGGGGCTGATGAACTCGTGGTGGCGCTCCACCCTGGACACCTCCAACAGGAACGCCAAGCTCGCCCTGAGCCGGCGGCTGGAGCTGCAGGCCACGTGCTTCGGCGGCATGTGGATGCGCTCGGTCGCGAGCTCGTACCCGGTGAGCACGTCCAACCGGAGCCGGCTGTTCTGGTTCTACGGCCAGGTGGGCGACCACCCGGGCTATCCGCGCGACCACGGCAAGCCGGTCAACAACAACCGGTGGTTCAGGCAGGGCTGGACGAAGAACAAGGCGTACCAGTGCAACACGTGGCTGGCGTCGGCCTCTACGACCTCCTGAAGTCAAGGCAAAGTTCATCTCATGTTGGGCACATGTCGTTGTTGTCCGAGTATGGGGACTAGAATCCTGGCAATCTTGTGCCCAATGGGGGGCAAACGTCAGTTTTGCCTGGTAGGCGTATTAGGGAGCCGGGTGTGCGCAATCGGGATGGGGAAGAGAACGTGCCAGGAGGCAGGAAGCGGCGCCCCACTCGCCGTCCACGCCCTGCTTCCCAGCGTCCCCCATCCCCCCGTGACACACCTCCACGTGACACACCTTCACGTGACACACCTTCACGTGACACACCTTCACGTGACACACCGCCGCGCGACACGCCTCCTCACGACGCTCCTCCACGCGACCGATCCCCGCGAGACGCGTCTCCTCGCGACACGCCTCCACGCGACAGAGCCCCGCGCGACCGATCTCCGCGAGAAGCATCCCCGCGCGAAACGTCCTCCCGTGACACATCCCCACGGGAAGCATCTCCGCGCGACACGTCCCGGCGCGGGGCGTCTCCCCGCGGCACGTCCCCACGCGGCGCCGGCCCTCGCTCCGGTTCCCCTTCCGGCTCCGGTTCAGGTTCCGGCCCCACGCCGCGCAACTCCCCACCGCGCACTGCCACACCGCGCAACGCCCCGCCCCGTTTCGCGAAGCCGCTGACCCCCGCCTCCGTCCTCGGATGGACCGCGCTGTCCGCCATCGTGCCCGGCGCCGCACACCTGCGGGCCGGGCAGCGCCGTATCGGGCTGGTGCTCGTCAGCGTGTACGCGGTGCTGCTGCTCGCCGGCCTGATCTACGGGCTCAGCATCGCCGGGAACCTGGGGAACGCGGCCGCGCTGGTCGGCGACGGCATGCTCGTGACGATCACGGTCCTCGCCGCGATCGGCGCGCTGGCGTGGTTCGCGTTGCTCGTCACCTCGTACGTCGTCCTCAACCCCAGCAGGCTCAACCAGCAGGGCCAGATGATCACCGGCATCGTGGTCGGCGTGCTGTGCGTGGCGGTCATGTCGCCGTTCGCCCTGACCGCGAACACCGTGATGACCTTCCGCAACACGCTCAAGGGCATCTTCCCGTCGTCGTCCGACTCCGACGTGCCGCCCGCGGCCAAGGAAGGCGAGGACCCCTGGCACGGCAAGGACCGGGTCAACTTCCTGCTGATCGGCGGCGACGCGGCGAGCAACCGCACCGGTGTGCGGACCGACAGCATGACGGTGGCCAGCGTGGACATCAAGAGCGGCGCCACGATCCTGTTCAGCCTGCCGCGCAATCTGCAGCACGTGCGCTTCCCTTCCTCGTCGCCGCTGCACGACCAGTTCCCGAGCGGCTTCCGGGCCGAGCTGCCGAACGGCGGCCTGCTCAACGAGGTGTGGCAGTACGCCAACGACCACCCGGAGGTCATGGGCGGCAAGAACAAGGGCCCGCGAGCCCTCATGGACGCCATCGGCCACACGCTCGGCCTCAAGATCGACTACTACGCGATGATGAACATGTACGGCTTCGCGGACCTCGTCGACGCCATCGGCGGCCTCAAGATCCGGGTCGAGCAGGACGTCAAGTGGGGCGGCCTCTACGGCACGGCGGGCACGATCAAAGCCGGCTACCGGCGGCTCAGCGGCGAGGAGGCCCTCTGGTACGGCCGCTCCCGCGTCAACAGCGACGACTTCTCCCGCATGGGCCGCCAGCGCTGCGTCATCGGCGCCTTCGCCCAGCAGGCCACCCCGGCCGTGATCCTCACCAACTTCACCAAGATCGCCGGTGCGGCCAAGCGGCTGGCGCGCACCAACATCCCGCAGCACCTCGTGCAGCCGCTGGTGGAGCTGGCCGTCAAGGTCAAGGACGCCAAGATCACCAGCCTGCAGTTCGTACCACCGCAGTTCTGGCCGGGCAACCCCGACTGGGCGAAGATCCGTACCGCGTCGCGCAAGGCGATCGCCGTCTCGCTCCGGCCGGCCAAGCAGGCGCAGACGGCTCACGTGGGCTCCTCGCCGACCGCCACGTCCAGCCCGACGAAGACCCGCGCCGCGCAGCCGACGCAGACGCCGACCAGGAACAGCCAGAAGGGCAAGGGAGGCGACGCCAAGTCCCTCGACGAGCTCTGCGGCCTCTGACCCCGGCCTCGGCGGGGCGGGCCTGTGCACGCCCCGCCGAGGCCTGGACGAGCAGGCTGGGGCCAGCGGGCTGGGACCCGGACACGCAGAGCTGAGAGACGGGCACACACCGCTCGGACGGGCACCGCGCGCCCGAGACACCGTCTGGCCCCGTCGAGGTCTGTACGGCGCGCTCAGGAGCGGACAGACGTCTCCGTCGCGGGTGGGACGGCGGACGCGGGACGGCGGACGCGGCTCAGGTGACGGCATCGAAGGTCACCGGGAGCCGCTGCGGGCCGCGTACCGTCAGACTGGCCCGCCACCGCAGCGTCTCGGGCGGCACCGCGAGGGCGAGCCCGGACAGGCGGCGGGCGACGGCGCCCAGGGCGGCCCGGCCGACGATGCGGGCGAGCATGGCCCCGAGGCAGTAGTGCGGTCCGTGTCCGAAGCTCAGGTGGGCGTTGTCCTCCCGGGCGAGATCGGGCCGGTCCGGGCCGGGGAAGCGGCGGGGGTCGCGGTTGGCCGCCCCCAGTGCCACCAGGATCGGCTCCCCGGCGGGTACCACCACCCCGCCGATCTCCAGCGGCTCCAGGGCGAAGCGCCAGGTCGACAGCTCGACCGGGCTGTCGTAGCGCAGCAGTTCCTCCACCGCCCGGTCGATCAGCTCCGGTTGTGATCGCAGGCGGGCGAGCTGCCCAGGGTGCCGCAGCAAGGTGTACGTGCCCAGCCCGACGAGGCCGACGGTCGTCTCGTAACCGGCCACCAGCAGCAGGAAGATCATCGACAGCATCTCGTTCTCGGACAGTCGCTCCTCCTCGTCCACGGCCCCCGTGATCGCGCTGATGACGTCGTCCCCGGGCTCGCGCCGCTTGGCGGCGGCCAGCTCGCCCACGTACGCGCCCAGGCGGCGCAGCGCCTCGGGCCTCGCCTCGCCGTCCCGCCCCTCCCCCGAGGTGACGACCGCCGTGGTCCACCGTTGGAAGTCCGTACGGTCGGCGGCCGGCACGCCGAGCACGTCGCAGATCGTGGCGAACTGCAACGGCGAGGCGAACTCGCCGATCAGCTCGGCGCCGGCCCGCCCCGCGAACCGGTCGATGAGCGCGCCGGCCCGCTCCTCGATCCGCGGCCGCAGGGCCGCCAGCCTTCCCGGGGTGAAGTAGCGGGTGACCAGGCGGCGCAGCCGGGTGTGCTCGGGCGGGTCCGTGGTGAGCAGATGGGTGCCCAGCCCTGACCGGTCCTCAAGCGGTCGCCCGCGGCCCGCCTCCTGCCAGTCGGGCGGCGCGTGGCGCGGGTCCTTGCTGAGCCGGGGATCGGCCAGCGCGGCGCGGGCGTCGTCGTAGCGGGTCACGAGCCATCCGTACAGGCCGCTGTGCAACGTCACGCGGTGGGGCGCACCCGACTCCCGCAACCGGGCGTAGACGGGATACGGGTCGGCCAGCACCCCGTCGTCCCCGGGCAGCATCTCCTCGAGCATCCTGAAGTCCTACCCCGCCGCCGGTGAATCGGGACCTGGATCGATGAACGATGGGCCGGTCCGTTAAGGAGGCCCCGGGTCGCATTCGTGCAGCACGCCATAACGCCGCTGCGCGACCCGCATCAACTCGGTGAGGTCCTTGATGGCATCACGCCCCTTGGCCACCTTCTTGAGATCTATTCCTATCCATAGCGTCTCGCCTCCGCAGGAGAAGCGTGAGATGACGAAATAGGGCCGACCACCCAGCATGTCGTTGCCCGCGTGGACGGCGAATCCTTCGCCCAGTTCAGCCGGCAGGGCGGTCGGCCGTGATCTGTCCCAATTTTTATGTGCGAGTTCCAGCCGTTTGACGCTGTCATCAACTCTGGACCACCATACGGCTGCAGGGTCGCCGTTCCCGCCGCCTTCCACGATGCATCCGCCGTCGTCCCGCCACGTCCCGTCCTTGCGATCGGTGTAGGTCCTGGCGTCTCCCGTTATACGGCGGAAGGACTCCTGTGAGATGAACTCGCACCAGTAGGGCGATCGGTCGACGACAGGACGAAGATCCGGCGCGGCCGGAGTCTGGACGGGCTCGCCACCGGCGCATGAGGTGATGCCCAGCATCATGACAAGTAGAGATATAACAAGCCCGCGTAGTTTGATCACTCACTCCCTCTAATCCGCGATCCTGAAGCTTCGGCGAGCCTCTTCAGCACCGTCATTCAACACTCCTTGGCCATCGATCGTCAGACTGCTGAATCGCGAGTGATAGTGGGCCCAGTTGAGGAAGTCGTCATACTCAGCAGGCGTCATTTCGACAATGGGCTTCATCTGGCCGTTCTCGTCGATGAACGAGCGGCCCTTGAGGCCTTGGCCGTCGTGCTGGCCGTGCGCCACCGTGGCCGTGGCCACCATCTGCTCCATCAACCGGTTGACCAGTTCCCGGTTCTCCGTCGCCGTGGCGTACGACTCGTCGAGCATCTTGCCGTTCTTGAAGAACCCGGCGATCCAGCTCGCTCCCTTGTCGAACCCGTACGTCCCCGGCCTTCCGCCCACCTCACCCGCCACCTCCTTGGCGAAGCTCTCCAGGCGCATGCCCTTGAACGCCTGCTCGGCCAGCTTGCCCGCGAACTCCTTGCCGGGCACGGGCACGATGCCGATGGCGGAGCGCACCATGGACTCGAGCTCCTTGGCGGCGGCCTCGTTGGCCCGGCCCACCGAGTAGAGGGCCTGTTCGCGGGCGCCGAGGATGTGGCCGAAGGTCTTGCTCTCCATGGAGAGGGGGTCGACGAGGCGCGGGCCTTTGTCGGTGAGGGGGAAGATGCGGTCGATCTCCACGCGCGTGTGCTCGGCCTGTGCCCTGGTGATCTGGGCGAACACGGCGTCGTCGCTGGTGGAGAGAAGCAGCGCGTAGTCGATGTCGCGCCGGTTGACCGACTGGTCGCTCAGGGTTTCGCCGACGCCGGACCTGAGCACGTTGCGGCCGGCGACGATCCGGCCGAGCTCGTCGATGTGGGCGGACAGGATGGTGCCGAGCGCGGGCCGCAACGATGCGCGCTGGTCGAAGCCGGCCTGGTCGGCGAGCTGGAGTTTCTCGGCGGAGTTGCGGGCGTAGAGCGCGGGTAGGTCGGCGCCGAGGATCTTGAGGGTCTCCGCGGTCAGCCGGAGCGAGACCGGGTCGGAGCCCTTCATCGCGGCTTCCATCGCCGCGCCGAGCGCCCTGGCGTCGCGGTCGTCCGCGGTCGAGTGGGGGTTGTCGGTCCACCAGGCCACCCGGTCGTGCAGCAGGTAGTCGAGGTTGGTCGTCGTACGGCCGGCGGGCGTGTGGTCGAGGAGCGCCTGCGCCGCGGCGGGGCTGGCGGCGGCGGCCCGCAGCAGGTCGGGGACGAAGGTGCGCATGTCGCTCATCGCCTTCGTTCCCTCTCCGTTCCTGAGGGCGTCGTGGACCTCGCGGTCGAGCGCGATCATGTCGCGTCCGACCGTGCGCATGAACTCCGCCGAGTACGGGGGTTCGCCGGGATGGGCGCCCAGCACGTCGGCCAGGTCGTGGTAGGCGGTGGGCCGCCCGCCCGTCACGCTGTGAACGTCTCTGGAGGTGCGGCCCGCGGCCTTGAGCCGCTGCAGGAACCCGGCGCCGAGGTAGGCGGGGCCGTCGGGGTCGGTGACGGCGGCCAGCGTCGTGCTCAGCATCCGCAGGACGTGATCTCCCTGGGCGGCCGCCCGCTTGGCGCCCTCGTGGTCTCCCGCGCGCTCCCAGGAGGCCTTCTCCTGCCGGATGGCGTTGGCCAGGTCGGTCACGCCCCTGGCGCCGAGCCTGCTCATGAACGCTCTGGCGAAGGCGGGGTCGTGCATCTTGGCGGCGTACCGCTGCATGACGGCGAGCTGCTCGGGCAGCACCTTGCCCCTGGGGTATTTGGTGTGGGCGGCGATGGCCGCGTCGGCGGCTGCGGCGCCGTCCAGCATCGCCTGCCCGGTCTCCAGCTTGTCGGGCAGCGGCAGGAACGAGCCGGCGGCGGTGGAGGTGCCGAAGACGACCTTCTCGCGTTCGAGCTCGTCGACCAGCCGCCGGCGCCGCCGCAGGTCCTCGGCCTGGGTCCGGGCCTGCCTGGCCAGGTCGCGGATGCGCGTGGCGGGCAGGGTGTCGAGGCCGGCGGCCGCCAGCTCGCCGTGCAGCCGGATGGCGAGGTCGGCGAGCCGGCCGGCGGCGGCGGTGTGCTGGTCGGCCATGGTGTCGAACTCGGGCCGTTTGACGCCCGTGAAGTCGGGGCCGGCGCTCATGGCCGCTCCGGCAGGGCGTCGAGTTTGCGTCTGGCGTCGGCGACGGCCTTGGACAACATCTCACGCAGCCCGCGCTCGGCCGCGTGCACCTCCTCGCCGAACCTGCGCCCGGCCGGGCCCACCCACGCGTTCCCCCGCATCAGCCCGCACACCTGGTGGAGCGTCCACCAGTGCTCGTCGGACAGCCGCTGGATGCGTACCACGGCAGCCTGCATCGCCTCGCGATCGGGCTCAGGCATCTCGCTCCTCCGAGGCTCCCGAAGAGGAGGCGGCACTCGCCGCACTTCTCCACGCCAGTCAACCGCAAGGGCGCCGGGGAAGCGCGGACCATGCCGAACGTTTATGGCGCGAACCGCACGCCCCTCATGTCACACCAGCGCGCCCTTCTTCCTCGGCAGCAGCACCAGCGCCCCGACGTAGAGCACGGCCGCCACGATGAGCAGCCCCTTGTAGCCGATGACCAGCGCGGCGTACTCCAGGCAGCCGCCCACCATGGCACCCAGCAGGTTGGCGCCGAAGGACGTCGTGGCGTCGGCGGTGTCGGCGAAGCGTTTGGCGAAGACGACGTTGGCGGCGAAGATCGGCAGGAAGGCCACGGTCACCGCGGCCACCGCGCGCAGCGGCAGCGGCAGGGACAGGAGCCACGCGTTCGGCACCAGCCAGGCCAGCAGCAGGCCGGCGAACAGCACGCCGTACATGACGGGCAGCGGCGGGGTGCGGAAGCGGCGGGTCACCTCGACGGCGGCGAGCACCGCGACGAGCACGCCGGCGAAGACGATCGCGTTGACCACCCACGTCGTGCCGAACAGCAGCGCGAACCCGGTCACGCTCTTCGTCTCCAGCAACATGAACCCGACGCCCAGCAGGAACAGGTCGGCGTAGGGCCGCATGCGGTCGTAGGGGCCCGCGACGACGCGGACGGCGAGGAGGCTGACGATGAGGATCAGGCCGAGCGTGATGATGTAGATCGGCGGGATCGTCGCGTCCTTGAGGTAGAGGAACGGGCGGTCGTCGTCGGCGGGGGCGGGGG
>NZ_JAAAHR010000264.1:0-8182 GCF_009908215.1 Nonomuraea sp. K271
GGGGTGTTCGTGTGCCGCCCTGAGGTGGCCGGTCCTGCCGCGGGGCGGAGCCGGGGGCGGACTGCGGCGGTCCGGCCGTGCTCTGCGGGGAGGCCTCGGGCCAGGACATGGGCACTTCGGGGGAGGAGGCCGCGGGCCACGAGGCCGGCACGTCCTGGCGAGGTGCGTCGGACCAGGAGGGAGCGGCGGCGTTCTGCGTGGAGCCCGCCGGCCATGAGGACGGCGCCGCGCCGTCCTGCGGCGGCAGGTCCGGCCAGTTGGGGCCGGTGGTGTTCTGGGGCGGCAGGTCCGGCCAGTTCGGGCCGGTGGTGCTCTGGGGCGGTTCGGGCCAGGCCGGGGAGGTGTCCTGCGGGGAGGCGGCGTGGCGGGATCGTCGTGGAGGTTCGGGCCAGGAGTCGTCGCTGCGCGGGGGCTCTGGCCACGCGGGCTCGTCGTGGGCGGGCGCCTCGGGCCACGATGTGGGAACGTCGGCCGCGTGCGAGCCGGACGACCGGCCACCGGATCCGTCGCGCCGCGGCGCGTCGGGCCAGGACGGCAGGTGTGGTCCGGAATCATCCGCTGCCATGGCCGGCCCTCCCCAGGTGGTGTCCGGATCTGCCCTTATATCCGGATTTGACGTTCCAGGCATGATCTCATGGGATTTTCCAGGAGATGCAGGCTGTTCCGCAGCGAAACGAGCGAAGCCGTCAGGATCGGTCGGCGGATCCTGGAGCGGCAGGTCGGCATCCGGACGATCAGGCTCTGCTGGGTACACCACGGTGGCAAGGCTATTCTTCTGGGACGAAAGAGGTCACAACGGGTACATCACCTTCAGGTCTCACTGAACCTGAAGGATCCATTGTGCCCGCCGGCCTCGATCGAGTGTCCGCATTCAGCCGAAGAGGTGCGCTAGGCTTGACACATGCGTTCCGCGACCCTGCTTCTTAGCGGGCCGCGACGGCCCTGAAGATCTCGCCGTCGCGGCTCCACCCCTCGTTGTGTGCACGGGGGGTTTTCTTATGGGTCCGAGTCAATCCAAAGGACAGTAGCCGTGAGTGAGTACGATCCGCAGGCGCTGCAGGCCAAGTGGCAGCAGCGATGGGAGGAGCAGGACCCCTACCGGGCGAGCGAGGACCCGGCCGACCCCCGCGAGCGGCGCTACATGCTCGACATGTTCCCCTACCCGTCGGGTGACCTGCACATGGGCCATGGCGAGGTCTTCGCCATCGGTGACGTCATCGCGCGCTTCTGGATGCAGCAGGGCTACAACGTGCTGCACCCGATCGGGTGGGACTCCTTCGGACTCCCCGCGGAGAACGCCGCGATCCGGCGTAACACCCACCCGGCCGAGTGGACCTACGCCAACATCGAGACGCAGGCCCACTCGTTCCGGCGTTACGGCGTCGCCTTCGACTGGTCGCGCCGCCTGCACACCAGCGACCCGGACTATTACCGGTGGAACCAGTGGCTGTTCAACCGGTTCTTCGAGCGCGGCCTGGCCTACCGCAAGGGCGGCCTGGTCAACTGGTGTCCCAACGACCAGACCGTGCTGGCCAACGAGCAGGTCGTGGCCGGCAAGTGCGAGCGCTGCGGCGCCGATGTCGTCCGCCGGGAGCTGACGCAGTGGTACTTCAAGATCACTGACTACGCGCAGCGCCTGCTGGACGACATGAAGCAGCTGGACGCCTGGCCCGAGCGGCTGCTGACCATGCAGCGCAACTGGATCGGCCGCTCCGAGGGCGCCGACGTGCTCTTCGAGATCGAGGGCCGCGACGAACCGGTCCACGTCTACACCACGCGGCCCGACACGCTGTTCGGCGCCACGTTCTTCGTGGTCGCCGCCGACGCCGCGCTGGCCGACGAGATCGTCACCGACGAGCACCGCGCCGACTTCGAGGCCTACCGCGCCGAGGTCGCCAAGCTGAGCGACATCGAGCGGCTGGCCACCGACAAGGAGAAGACGGGCGTCTTCCTGGGCCGCTACGCGACCAACCCGGTCAACGGCGAGCGCATCCCCGTCTGGGCGGCCGACTACGTGCTGTCCGACTACGGCCACGGCGCCATCATGGCCGTGCCCGCCCACGACCAGCGCGACCTGGACTTCGCGCTGAAGTTCGGGCTGCCGGTGAAGGTCGTCGTGCACACGGGTCTGGCCGACCCCGGCGAGACCGGCGAGGCCACGCCGGGCGAGGGCACGCTGGTCAACTCCGGGCCGCTCGACGGCCTGAGCAAGACCGAGGCCATCGCCAAGATCATTGAGATCCTGGAGGCCGACGGCAGGGGCACGGGCGCGGTCAACTTCCGGCTGCGCGACTGGCTGCTGTCCCGCCAGCGGTTCTGGGGCACGCCCATCCCGATCATCCACTGCCCCGACTGCGGCGAGGTGCCCGTCCCCGACGAGCAGCTGCCGGTCACCCTGCCCGACATGCGCGGCGAGGCGCTGGCGCCCAAGGGCGTCTCCCCGCTGGCCAGCGCCGCGGAGTGGGTCAACGTCCAGTGCCCCAAGTGCTCCGGTCCCGCCCAGCGCGACACCGACACGATGGACACCTTCGTCGACTCGTCGTGGTATTTCCTGCGTTACTGCTCGCCGGGCTACACCGACGGCCCGTTCGACCCCGAGCAGGTGCGCAAGTGGGGCCCGGTCGACCAGTACGTCGGCGGCATCGAGCACGCGGTGCTGCACCTGCTGTACTCCCGCTTCTTCACCAAGGTCCTGCACGACATGGGCATGGTCGACTTCACCGAGCCCTTCGTCCGCATGCTCAACCAGGGGCAGGTGATCAACGGCGGCAAGGCCATGTCGAAGTCCCTGGGCAACGGCGTGGACCTGGGCCAGCAGATCGACGAGTTCGGCGTCGACGCCGTGCGCCTGACCATGATCTTCGCCGGGCCGCCCGAGGACGACATCGACTGGGCCGACCTCTCGCCTGCCGCCTCGCAGAAGTTCCTGGCCCGCGCGCTGCGCGTGATGTCCGAGGTCACCAGCGAGCCGGGGGCGGCCTTCGAGGGCGGCGACACCGGCCTGCGCAGGGTCACCCACCGCACGATCGACGAGGTCACCAAGCTGGTCGAGTCCTACCGCTTCAACGTGGCGGTGGCGCGCATGATGGAGCTGACCTCGGCCGCGCGCAAGGCCATCGACTCCGGCCCGGGCCCGGCCGACCCGGCGGTGCGCGAGGCCGCCGAGACGCTGGCGATCATGCTGTCGCTGGTGACCCCCTACACCGCCGAGGAGGGCTGGGAGCGGCTGGGCCGCACCGGTCCCGTCGCCTTCGGCGGCTGGCCGGTGGCCGATCCGGCGCTGCTGGTGCAGGAGTCGGTCACCTGCGTGGTGCAGGTCGCGGGCAAGGTCCGCGACCGACTGGAGGTCCCGCCCGGCATCGGCGAGGACGACCTGCGGGCGCTGGCCCTGGCCTCGGAGAAGGTCGCCGCCTACCTGGACAGGGCGCCTCGC
The DNA here is from genome assembly GCF_009908215.1 of Nonomuraea sp. K271. Lineage (NCBI taxonomy): Bacteria > Bacillati > Actinomycetota > Actinomycetes > Streptosporangiales > Streptosporangiaceae > Nonomuraea > Nonomuraea sp. K271. The sequence continues at coordinate 3,434 of NZ_JAAAHR010000264.1, forward strand.
AAGGTGATCGTCCGGGCGCCCAAGCTGGTCAACATCGTCCCCTAGAAGCCGCTAGAGCCCGCGCAGGGCCGGAAGCAGCTCCTTCTCCGCCCAGTCGAAGAAGGGCCGCTGCCGGTCGTGGCCGATCTGGACGAGCGCGATGTGGGTGTATCCCGCGTCGACGTACTTCCGCGCGGCCTGCACGACCGCGTCCACGTCGTCGCCGCAGGGCACGCTCCGGGCCACGTCCTCCGGGCGCACGGTGCCGGCGGCGGCGGCGAAGTTCACCGGTGCGGGCAGCTCGGCCATGACCTTCCAGCCGCCCGTCGACGCCCAGCGCCACAACGTGTGCGCGCGTTCCTTGGCGGCCTCGGCGTCGGTGTCGTAGGAGAGGGCGAGCTGGCCGTAGACGGGTTTGCCGTGGCCGCCCGCCGCGTGGAACTGCTGCACCACCTCCGGCAGCGGCTCGTTGACCACGAGTACGTCGCCGTGCTCGGCGGCGAGCTCGGCCGACTGCCCGCCGGAGGCGGCGATGCCGATCGGCACCGGCCGCTCCGGCAGGTCGTACAGCTTGGCGGAGTCGACGTCGTAGAACTCGCCCTGGCGGGTGACGTACTCGCCGCTGAAGAGCTCCCTGATGATCTGTACGGCCTCGGCGAACATCCGGTGCCTGGTGTCGACCGGGGGCCAGCCCTCGCCGATGACGTGTTCGTTGAGGTTCTCGCCCGCACCGAGGCCCAGGGTGAACCGGCCGCCGCTCAGCACGCCCATCGTGGCCGCCTTCTGCGCTACCACCGCCGGGTGGTAGCGCATGATGGGGCAGGTCACGTACGTCATGAGCGGGATCCGCTCGGTGACCTGGGCCGCCGCGCCCAGCACCGACCAGCAGTAGGGCGAGTGCCCCATCTCCTCCAGCCACGGGAAATAGTGGTCGGAGATGACCGCGTAGTCGAAGCCGGTCCGTTCGGCCGCCGCGGCGTAGTCGACCAGTTCGCGGGCCGGGGTCTGTTCGGACATCAGGGTGTAGCCGATTTGTACCATGCGTCCGGGCTACCCCTGTTCGCCGGGCTTAGCGTCCAGGAACGGCAGATCATCATGGACGGTGGTCGCGCATCTCCTCGGCCACCAGGCCCAGCCCGATGCCCAGCAGCCAGACGTCCTTGGCGATCGCGATGCCCTGCTCGGTGGGGCGCAGGCTGCCCTCCTGGCGCAGGCCGGGCGTCTTGAGATACAGGCCGAGCAGCCCTGCGGCGAAGCCCGTCAGCGCGGCCCCCGCGAGGAACGACGGCACGAGCGGCACCAGCAGGGCCACGCCGAGGGTGACCTCCGTCTTGGACAGCAGCTTGGTGAAGGTGGACGGGGGCACCTTGCGCAGGAACGGGTAGGTGCCCGAGGCCATGCCGTGCAGGCTCGCGGCGGTGTCCTCGTCGGCGCCTGACTTGCTGAGACCGGAGTTGAGGATGACGGCCGCGGCGGCCAGCCGGGGCGGGATCTGGTGCGGGCGGACGAGGATCTTCATGATGCCTCACAGGGATACGGAAGCCGGAAAAGGCCACATTCCCCCACATGACCGGCGCATCCCGGACTTGACCGTTCCGGGGACAGGGCGAGTTCGCTGGGGAGAGAATTCTTGGGTCGCCCTTGGTCTCGCGCATTAGTGTGCATCTGTGACAAATGGCGCATACCTCAGATACCCGCACCTGCACGGTGACGTGGTCACCTTCGTCGCCGACGACGACGTCTGGCTCGCACCCCTGACTGGAGGCAGAGCCTGGCGCTTCACCGCAGACCGCGTACCGGTGTCGCATCCGAGATTCTCGCCCGACGGCAGCCGCATCGCGTGGACCAGCGGCAAGGAGGGCGCTCCCGAGGTGTTCGCGGCCGAGATCGACGGTCCGGAGGGCGAACGGCTGACCCACTGGGGCAACACGACCGGCGTGCGCGGATGGACCCCGGACGGCGACGTGCTCGCGGTCAGCCCCGCCGGGCAGAGCGACCACAGCAGGAGCTGGGCCTACGCGGTGCCCCTCGACGGAGGGCCCGCCACGCGCCTGCCGTACGGGTGGGTGAGCGACGTCGCCGTCAACGGCGCGCAGGTGGCGACCGTGTCGTCCATGTGGCGGGAACCGTCGCAGTGGAAGCGCTACCGAGGCGGCACGGCGGGCAAGATCTGGGTCGACGCCGCGGGCGATGGGGAGTTCACCAGGCTGTTCACCGACAGCACGGCCCAGTACTGGTCGGTCGGCTGGGTGGGCGACAGGATCGTGTTCCTGGCCGACATCGACGGCGTCGGCAACCTCCACTCCGCCCGGCCCGACGGCTCCGACCTGCGCAAGCACAGCTCACACGAGGAGTTCTACGCCCGCCACGCCACCGGTGACGGCGAGCGGGTCATCTACAGCCACGCCGGCGACCTGTGGCTGCTGGAGAGCCTCGACGCCGAGCCGTACCGGCTGGACGTGCGGCTGGGCGGGCCCCGCCCAGGGCGGGCCCGGCGGCCGGCGCCCCTGCGGGCGGGCTCGTTCTCGCCCGACGCCTCCGGACGGGCCAGCGCCGTGGAGATCCGCGGCACCGCCCACTGGGTGACCCACCGCGACGGCCCCGCCGGCGTGCTGCGGGCCGAACCCGGCGTCCGCGTACGGCTGCCGCAGGCCCTAGACTCCCGCGGCCGGGCCGTGTGGGTGTCCGACGCCGGCGGCGAGGACGGGCTGGAGGTCGGCACGCCCGGTGGCGAGGTCAGGACCCTGGCCACCCGGCAACTCGGCCGCGTGCTCGAACTGGCGGCCGCCCCCGACGGCCGGCACGTGGCGGTGGCCACCCACGACGGGCGGCTGCTCGTCGCCGACCTCGAATCCGGCGACCTCCGCGAGCTCGACCGCACCACGCAGGGAGACGTCAGCAGCCTGACGTTCTCGCCCGACTCGAGCTGGCTGGCCTGGGTGCACCCGCACCAGCCGCCGCTGTCACAGATCAAGATCGGGCGCGTCGACGGGACCTCCGTGATCGACGTGACCCCGGTGCGGTTCGCCGACTACGACCCCGTCTTCACCAAGGACGGCAAACACCTGGCGTTCCTGTCGATCCGGACGTTCGACCCCGTCTACGACGTCCACGGCTTCGACCTGTCGTTCCCCCAAGGGTGCCGCCCCTACCTCGTGCCGCTGCAGGCCGGCACGCCGTCGCCGTTCGACCCCTCGCTGCAGGGCCGCGGCTTCAACGGCGAGGACGACAAACCCGCCAAGGACGACGCCGTCAAGGACGACGCGCCGCCGCGCACCGAGGTCGACCCCGACGGCATCGCCTCCCGCGTGGTGCCGGTTCCGGTGCCCGCCGCGATCTACGGCAACCTGCGCACCGCCAAGGACGCCCTCCTCTGGCTGCGCCACCCGCTCACCGGCCGCCTGGGCGACGGCACCGAGTCCGAGAACGACACCGTGCTCGAACGGTACGACCTGAAGAAGCGCGCCAAAGCCGAGCTCGGCAAGGAGGTGCGTTCGTTCGAGGTGAGCGGCGACGGGGCGAGGCTCGTCACCAACGGCAAGAACGGCCTGCAGACCCGCGCCGCCACCGAAGGGGACGAGGTCGTCACCATCGACCTCGACCGCGTCACCGTCCAGATCGACCCGGTCGCCGAATGGCGGCAGGGCTTCCGCGAGGCCGGGCGGCTCATGCGCGACCACTTCTGGCGCGAGGACATGAACGGCGTCGACTGGCAGGCCGTGCTCGACCGCTACGAGCCGCTGATCGACCGCATCGGCTCCCACTCCGAGCTGATCGACCTGCTCTGGGAGGCCCAGGGCGAGCTGGGCACCTCGCACGCCTACGCCACGGCGGCCGGCGGCGGCTCCGACCCCCGCCGCCGCCAGGGACTGCTCGGCGCCGACCTGGCCAGGGACGACGACGGCGTGTGGCGGGTCACCCGCATCCTGCCCGGCGAGTCGTCCGACCCCGCCGCCCGCTCGCCGCTGCTCGCTCCGGGCGTCGCGGTCCGTCCCGGCGACGCGATCACCGCCGTCGGCGGCCGCCCCGTCGACCCGGTACGCGGGCCGCTGGCCCTCCTGGCCGGCACCGCAGACCAGCCCACCGAGCTGACCATCCGCCCCGCCTCAGGAGGCGAGCCGCGCCGCGTCGTCGTCAACCCCATCGCCGACGAGACACAGCTGCGCTACCACGACTGGGTGGAGGAACGCCGCGCCCGCGTCAGGGAGGCCTCCGGTGGCCGGCTCGGCTACCTGCACGTCCCCGACATGGTGGCCTCGGGGTGGGCGCAGTTCCACCGCGACCTGCGTACAGAGATGGCCCGCGACGGGCTCATCGTGGACGTCCGCGAGAACAGCGGCGGGCACCTGTCAGAGCTGGTGCTGGAGAAACTGTCCAGGAAGGTCTCCGCGTGGTCGCTGGTCCGCGGGTACGAGCCGATGCGCTACCCGGAGGACTCGCCGCGCGGGCCGATCGTGACCGTCACCGACGAGTTCGCCGCCTCCGACGGCGACATCGTCAGCGCCGGCATCAGGAACCGCGGGATCGGGCCGCTCGTGGGCACGCGGACGTGGGGCGGCGTGATCGGCATCGACTCGCGCTACACCCTCGTCGACGGGACCCGGGTGACGCAGCCGCGCTACTCGTTCTGGATCGAAGGCCCGGGGTGGGGTGTGGAGAACTACGGGGTCGACCCCGACATCGAAGTGGTGATCACCCCGCAGGACCGGGTCGCGGGACGTGACCCGCAGCTCGACAAGGCGATCGAGCTGGCCATGGCCGCCCTGGAGG
>NZ_JAAAHR010000265.1:0-8098 GCF_009908215.1 Nonomuraea sp. K271
GTTCCTGCTTACTGGGTGGAGCATGTGCGTGGCGCGGTGCGGTTCGCTGACGGGGTGGTCTCGGCTGGGGCGTCGCATTTCTTGGAGGTGGGTCCGGATGGGGTGTTGACCGGGCTGGCGCAGCAGACTGTCGAGGATGCGGTGTTCGTCCCGGCGGTGCGCAAGGACCGTGACGAGACCCGCGCGTTGATGGAGGCGCTGGGCCGGCTGCACGTCCAGGGCATCACCGTCGACTGGGACGCCTACTTCGCCGACGTCCCCACCCGGTTCGTCGACCTGCCCACCTACGCCTTCCAGCGCCGCCGCTACTGGCTCGACGCCGGTTACGCCACCGGTGACGTCGCCTCGGGCGGCGGGCTGGCGGCCGTGGACCACCCGCTGCTGACCGCCACCGTGCCCGCCCCTGGCACCGCTACCCTGACGCTCATCGGCCGCCTGTCACCGGCCGAGCAGCCGTGGCTGACCGATCACGTGGTGGCCGGTCAGGTGATCGTGCCGGGGACGGCGCAGGTGGAGCTCGCCGTACGGGCCGGTGACGAGACCGGCTGCCCGGTGCTCGACGAGCTGACCCTCCAGGCGCCGATGGTCCTGCCGGAACGGGGAAGCCTGCAGCTCCAGGTGGTGGTGGCCGAGCCCGACGAATCGGGCCGCCGCCAGGTGACCATCTACTCCAGGTCCGAGGAGAGCGCCGACTGGTCGCAGAACGCCCAGGGCGTGCTCACCCAGGACGCTTCCGCGCCGGGCTTCGACCTCGCGCAGTGGCCGCCGCCCGGCGCCCGGCCCGTCGACACCGACGGCGTCTATGACGACCTGGCCGCGACCGGCATCGAGTACGGCGAGACTTTCCAGTGCCTCAAGGCCGTCTGGCAGCGGGACGGCGCCGTCTACGCCGAGATCGCCCTGCCTGAGACGGCCCAGGCGGAGGCCCGGCGCTTCGGGCTGCACCCGGCGCTCCTGGACGCCTCCCTCCACGCCATCCCCATGGCCGGTCTGCTGCCGCAGGCCGAGCCGGGACGGCCGTACGTTCCGTTCTCCTGGAACCGGGTGGCGCTGCACGCCGACGGCGCGACGACCGTGCGGGTCAGGATCGCGCCCACAGGCAACGACGGTGTGGTCTCCCTGGCCATGGCCGACACGGCCGGGACGCCCGTCATGGAGGTCGGGTCGGTGACGCTCCGCCCGAGCTCCGCCGATCAAAGGACGGCTCGTCACGACAGCCTGTTCAAGATCGGCTGGGTGCGGCCCGCCGGACGCGTGGCACAGCCCGAGCCGCCGTACGAGATCTTCGAGGTGGCGGTGTCCGAGGCGCCGGCTCCCGAAGCGATCAGGCGGGCCGCGCACGGCGTGCTCGCCGCCCTCCAGGAGTTCGGCGCAGCCGACGAGCCGGGGACGCGGCTGGTCGTCGTCACGCGCGGCGCCTTCGCGGTGGGACAGGACGATGTCCCGAACCCGGCGCAGGCGACGGCATGGGGTCTGGTACGGGCCGCGCAGGCCGAGCAGCCGGACCGGTTCGTGCTCCTGGACCTGGACGCGGACAGCGACCCCGCGGACGTGGCCGCTGAGGCGTTGACGACCGGCGAGTCCCAGCTGGCCGTGCGTGAGGGTCGGGTGCTGGTGCCGCGGATGAGCCGGGTGACCGATCTGGGTGATGGTGAGCCGGTGTTCGGGCCCGAGGGCACGGTGCTGGTCACCGGTGGCACGGGCGGGCTGGGCGCGCTGGTGGCGCGTCACCTGGTCAGCGAGCACGAGGTTCGGAAGCTGCTGCTGGTGAGCCGGCGCGGGCTCGATGCTCCGGGCGCGGCCGAGCTGGTGGCGGAGTTGTCGGAGCTGGGCGCCGAGGTGGATGTGGCGGCCTGTGACGTGGCCGACCGCGACGCCCTCGCCACGCTGCTGGAGGGCGTGGACGAGCTGGCGGGAGTGGTGCACACGGCCGGCGTCCTGGACGACGGCGTCATCGCCTCCCTCACCCCCGACCGCCTGGACGCCGTACTCAAGCCCAAGAGCGACGCCGCCTGGCACCTGCACGAGCTCACCCGGCACCGCGACCTGAAAGCGTTCGTCTTGTTCTCCTCCCTCTCCGGCGTGCTCGGCAGCGCGGGCCAGGGCAACTACGCCGCAGCGAACACGTCGCTGGACGCCCTCGCGGAGCTGCGGCGGGCCCAGGGCCTCCCGGCCACCTCGCTGGCATGGGGGCTGTGGGCAACCGGCGGCATGGCGGGCGAGCTGGACGAAGCCGACCTGCGCCGCCTCGAACGCGGCGGCATCATGCCGATGCCCATCGCCGACGGGCTCGCCCTGTTCGACGTCGCGGTCCGCGCGGAACACCCCGTCCTGGTCCCGGCCGTGCTCAGCATGCCGGCGCTCCAGTCCCAGGCCCAGGCGGGTACGCTGCCCGCACTCCTGCACGGGCTGGTCCGCGTACCCACGCGCAGGTCGAGCACGGTCGGCACCAACCCGGCCGACCTCCTCCACCTGGTACGCACCCATGCGGCGACCGTGCTGGGCTTCGACGGCGCGGAGGCGGTCGAGCCGGCCAGACGGTTCCAGGAGCTCGGCTTCGACTCCCTGACGGCCGTCGAGTTCCGCAACCAGCTGAACGCGGCCACCGGGCTGCGCCTCCCTGCGACCCTCATCTTCGACTGCCCGACGGCCGAGGCCGTGGCGGCGTACCTGGCGGACGAGCTGGCCGGCGGGCAGGCGGCGAAGGCCGTGGTGGCCGCTCCCGTGGCGGTCGACGAGCCGATCGCGATCGTGGGCATGGCGTGCCGGTACCCGGGTGGGGTGCTGTGTCCTGAGGACCTGTGGGAGCTGGTGGCGCAGGCTCGTGACGGGGTGGGCGAGTTCCCTGCCGACCGTGGCTGGGACCTGGACAAACTCTACGACCCTGACCCCGACAGCCGGGGCACCTCGTACGCCCGGCACGGCGGCTTCCTGTATGACGCCGCCCAGTTCGACCCGGGCTTCTTCGAGATCTCACCGCGCGAGGCCCTGGCGATGGACCCGCAGCAGCGGCTGCTGCTGGAGACGTCGTGGGAGGCCATCGAACGGGCCGGGATCAGCCCCACCCGGCTGCGGGGAAGCCGGACCGGCGTGTTCGCCGGCGTCATGTACCACGACTACGCGCCCCAGCTGTCGGCTGTGCCGGGAGAGCTCGAAGGGCTCATCGGAACCGGCAGTTCCGGCAGCATCGCCTCCGGGCGGGTGTCCTACAGCCTCGGACTCGAAGGCCCGGCCGTCACGGTCGACACGGCCTGCTCCTCCTCGCTGGTGGCGCTGCACCTGGCGGTCCAGGCGTTGCGGTCGGGCGAGTGCGACCTGGCCCTGGCCGGCGGCGTGACCGTGATGGCCACACCCAGCACGTTCGTCGAGTTCTCCCGCCAGCGCGGCCTGTCGCCGGACGGCAGGTGCAAGGCGTTCTCGGCCGACGCGGACGGCACCGGCTGGGGCGAGGGCGTCGGCATGCTGCTGGTGGAGCGGCTGTCGGACGCTGAGCGCAACGGGCACCACGTACTCGCCGTGGTGCGGGGCAGCGCGATCAACCAGGACGGCGCCAGCAACGGCCTGACCGCCCCGAATGGTCCTTCGCAGCAGCGGGTGATCCGTCAGGCGCTGGCGAACGCGGGTTTGTCGCCGGCTGAGGTGGACGCGGTGGAGGCGCACGGCACCGGTACGAAGCTCGGTGACCCGATCGAGGCGCAGGCTATCCTCGCGACGTACGGGCAGGATCGGGAGCAGCCGCTCTGGCTGGGATCGCTGAAGTCGAACATCGGTCACACGCAGGCCGCTGCCGGTGTGGGCGGTGTGATCAAGATGGTCATGGCGCTGCGCAACGGTGTGCTGCCGCGGACGTTGCATGCTGATGAGCCGTCGCCGCATGTGGACTGGTCGGCGGGTGCGGTGAAGCTGCTGACCGAGGCGCGGCCGTGGCAGGAGAACGGGCATGCCCGGAGGGCGGCGGTGTCGTCGTTCGGGATCAGCGGCACCAACGCCCACGTGATCATCGAGCAGGGGCCGGTGGTGGAGCCGGAGCCTGAGCCGGTGGAGCAGATGCCGGTGGTGCCGTTGCTGGTGTCGGCGAAGGACGGGCGGGCGTTGCGGGCGCAGGCCGGTCGGTTGGCGTCGTGGCTGGAGTCGGAGTCGTCGGTTGCGGTGTCGGATGCGGCGTGGTCGCTGGCGACGGGCCGGGCGGTGCTGGAGCAGCGCGCGGTGGTCGTGGGCGCCGATCGGGACGAACTGGTGGCGGGCCTGCGGGCGCTGGCCGAAGAGGATGCGTCCGGAGCGATTTCCGGAGGCGGTTCCGGTGGGAAGCTGGCGTTGCTGTTCGCCGGCCAGGGCAGTCAGCGGGTCGGTATGGGCTCGGTGCTGGCTGAGCACTTCCCGGTGTTCGCCGAGGCGTTGGACGAGATCTGCCGGGTGTTCGATCCGTTGTTGCCGCATCCGTTGCGTGAGGTGATGTTCGCCGATCCCGAGGGGGTGCTGAACGAGACCGGGATGACCCAGCCGGCGCTGTTCGCCTTCGAGGTGGCGCTTCACCGGTTGCTGGAGTCGTTGGGTGTGCGGGCGGATGTGCTGGTCGGTCATTCGATCGGGGAGATCGCGGCTGCTCATGTGGCTGGGGTGTTCTCGCTGGAGGACGCCTGTGCTCTGGTGGCGGCTCGTGCTCGCTTGATGCAGGCGCTTCCCTCTGGTGGGGCGATGCTGGCGGTGGCCGCTGCGGAGGCCGACGTCCTGCCGCTCCTGCAAGGCCGTGAGGACCGGGTGGGGATCGCGGCGGTCAACGGTCCCGCTGCGGTGGTGGTGTCGGGTGACGAGACCACGATCGCCGAGATCGAGGCCCAAGCCCAGGTACGCACCCGCCGGTTGCGCGTCTCGCACGCCTTCCACTCGCCGTTGATGGAGCCGATGCTGGCGGAGTTCGCGCAGGCGATCAGCGGGATCGCCTTCCACGAGCCTGCGGTTCCGGTCGTCTCCAATGTGACCGGCCGCCTGGCCGAGCCGGGTCAGCTGACCGACCCCGCCTACTGGGTCGAGCACGTGCGCGGCGCCGTGCGGTTCGCGGATGGGGTGACGGCTGCTGAGGCGACGCACTTCCTGGAGGTCGGCCCGGACGGAGTGCTGACCGGGCTGGCGCAGCAGAGTGTCGAGGACGCGGTGTTCGTCCCGGCCGTGCGCAAGGACCGTGACGAGACCCGGGCGCTGATCGAGGCGCTGGGGCGGCTGCACGTCCAGGGCATCGCCGTGGACTGGGAGGCGGTTCTCGGTTCGGGCCGGTTCGTCGATCTGCCCACCTATGCCTTCCAGCACGAACGGTTCTGGGTGCCGGTCACCGCTGACTCCGGTGATGTGGACGCCGCCGGGCTCCGCGCCATCGACCACCCCGTGCTTCGTGCGGCGATTTCCGCGCCCGACTCCGACACCCACACCTTCACCGGCCGGCTGTCGCTGGCCGGGCAGCCGTGGCTGGCCGATCACCAGGTCAATGGCCGGGTGGTGGTGCCAGGGGCGGCGCTGGTGGAGCTGGCGCTCCGCGTCGGCCAGGAGCTGGACAGCCCGCACGTGCGGGAGCTGACCCTCCAGGCGCCCCTTCTCGTGTCGGCCGACGGCGGCGTACACGTCCAGCTGGTGGCCGGGCCGTGCGACGAGTCGGGCGGCCGCCAGGTGAGCATCCACTCCCGCAACGCCAACGCGGGGGAGTGGGTCCAGCACGCGCAGGGCGTCCTGGTCGGCCAGTCCGAGGAGCCGCCTGTCGGGCCGTCGCAGTGGCCGCCGGCCGGTGCCAGGCCGGTGGACGTCGAGCACCTGTACGACGACCTGGCCATGTCAGGCCTCGAGTACGGCCCCCTCTTCCAGGGGTTGGTGGCGGCCTGGCAGCACGAGGGGGCGGTGTTCGCCGAGATCGCCTTGCCGGAGCAGGGGTATGTGGAGGCGGGCCGGTTCGGGTTGCATCCGGCGTTGCTGGATGCGTCGTTGCATGCCGCGGCGCTGGGTGATCTGGTTCCGAGGGCGGAGGGCAGGCCGTATCTGCCGTTCGCCTGGAGCGGGGTGGAGTTGCACGCGGCCGGGGCGACGGGCCTGCGGGTCAAGGTCAGCCGAGGCTCCTCCGACACGAGCATCGTGTTGAGCATCGCCGACGACAGCGGCCTTCCGGTGGCCGAGATCGGCGCGCTCACCCTGAGGCCCGTGTCGACCGCCGAGCTGAGCGCGTCGGAAAGCCAGGGCCTGCTGCACCGGCTGGAGTGGAGTGCGGCCCCGGCCGCTTCCGAGCAGGACGCTCCCCGGTGGCTCGTGCTCGGGACCGACGACCTGGGCACGGGAGCGGAGGTCCTCCCGGACCTGGCCTCCCTCGACCCGGTGGACGTCCCGGTCCTGACCCGCTGCGCAGGCGGGGACCTGCACACGACGACCCACGCGGCCCTCGCCCTGGTGCAGGACTGGCTGGCCGACGAACGGTTCGCGTCGTCGCGGCTGGTCATCGTCACCCGGGGAGCAGTGGCCGTGAACGCGGACGAGGACGTGGACCTGGGCCTGGCACCTGTGTGGGGCCTCGTACGGGCCGCGCAGTCGGAGCAACCCGGCCGCCTCGTGCTGCTGGACGCCGACACCGAGCACCTGGACGCCGAGACGGCCGGCCGGGCGCTGGCGACCGGCGAGTCGCAGCTGGCCGTGCGTGAGGGTCGGGTGCTGGTGCCGCGGATGAGCCGGGTGACGGATCTGGGCGATGGCGGGCCGGTGTTCGGGCCCGAGGGCACGGTGCTGGTCACCGGTGGCACGGGCGGCCTGGGCGCGCTGGTCGCCCGCCACCTGGTCACCGAGCACGAGGTTCGCAACCTGCTGCTGGTCAGCAGGCGCGGGCCGGAGGCGCCCGGTGTGGCCGACATGGTGGCGGAGCTGTCCGAGCTGGGCGCCGAGGTCACCGTGGCGGCCTGTGACGTGGCCGACCGCGACGCCCTCGCCACCCTGCTCGAAGGCGTGGACGAGCTGGCGGGCGTGGTGCACACGGCCGGCGTCCTGGACGACGGCGTCATCGCCTCCCTCACCCCCGACCGCCTGGACGCCGTACTCCGGCCCAAGGCCGACGCCGCCCGCCACCTGCACGAGCTGACCCGGCACCGTGACCTGCGGGCGTTCGTGGTGTTCTCCTCGCTGGCCGGGGTGCTCGGCAGCGCGGGCCAGGCCAACTACGCCGCGGCCAACACGTACCTGGACGCCCTGGCGCACCACCGCAGGGTGCACGGCCTGCCGGGCACCTCGCTGGCCTGGGGGCTGTGGGCGACCGGCGGCATGGCGGGCGAGCTGGACGAAACCGACCTGCGCCGCATGGAGCGCGCGGGAGTGAGGCCGCTGTCCGTCGACGACGGGCTGGCGCTCTTCGACACCGCCGTGTCGTCGGACCAGGCGGTGCTGATTCCCGCGCGGTTCGTCCAGACCCGAACCGGCAGCCGCTCCACGGTGCGCCGCGCCGGTTCGTCCGGCGGGCTCGCGCAGCGCCTGGCCGCGCTGGGCCCCGCGGAACGCCTGTCGGCGCTCTCCGACCTGGTACGCGGCACCGCGGCCACGGTTCTCGGCTTCGCGGACGGGTCGGCCATCGACCGGCAGCGCCAGTTCCAGGAGCTCGGCTTCGACAGCCTGACGGCCGTCGAGTTCCGCAACCAGCTCACCGCCGCCATCGGCGTGCCGCTTCCGGCCACGCTCATCTTCGACTACCCGACCGCCGAGGCGGTGGCGGAGTTCCTGGCGGACGAACTGTTCGGCGCACAGACGGCGCAGACCGTCGTGGCGGCGACCAAGGCGGCCGACGAGCCGATCGCGATCGTCGGCATGGCCTGCCGCTATCCCGGCGGCGTGCTCTCTCCGGAGGACCTGTGGGCGCTGGTCGCCCAGGCTCAGGACGCCATCGGCGACTTCCCCACCGACCGTGGCTGGGACGTCGAAGGAGTGTACGGGCCGGAGCCCGGCACGCCAGGAAAGACCTACACGCGTCAGGGCGGGTTCTTGTATGACGCGGCGGAGTTTGATCCGGGGTTCTTCGGGATTTCGCCGCGTGAGGCGTTGTCGATGGATCCGCAGCAGCGGTTGTTGCTGGAGGCGTCGTGGGAGG
>NZ_JAAAHR010000266.1:0-8056 GCF_009908215.1 Nonomuraea sp. K271
CCTACCACCACCCCACCCACCCCGCGATCTTCGTCCTGACCGCCCTGAGCGACCTCCACACCACGGCCACGACACCCGTCAGCACCGATGCCCGCCAGGCTCTGGAACCGCAGCCCAGGAGGCCAAGATCCACCTAGTTCGGGGGCTCATGGCGCCGTTCTGACGGCCACCCCCAGTGGGCTGACATGCGCCGGCACTCACGGAGGTACGAGGTGCCAAGATCCTTAATGAACAGGCCCGGTTTCCCGGGCCAGTGCAGCATCCCCCTATCCCCGGTGGCCGGCGCTCGGGAGCGGAGGACCGTGCCCGCCCGTCAAGTCGCGTCGGTGAACAGGGCCTGCAGCACCTCAGGCGCCGTACGCAGCCCGGCGCGCCACGCATCCGCCTCTCGCCGGAACTGCTCGTGCGGATCGGCCAGCTGCCCGCCGGCCTTATCACCATCCAGCAGCAGCGACAGCGACCATGCCGACAGATACCGGCTGACCTGATCGAGGGTGGCGGTGACGTCGCTGGTCACCGGCCCGCCATGAGCTACAGCGTTGCGGGCGCGGCGCAGCCGTGCTCGCGCCGCCTCCCAGCGGGCGGCGACGTCGTCGGCCCAGCCGGCCAGAGCCGCCGGCGAAGCCAGGCGCCCCTCCAGGAGCCGCAGCCGGCGGCCCGCCCGGCAGTGCAGGGGATAGAGCTCGATCAGCCGCGGCAGCGCCTTCACCGCAGCCACCCCGTCGAACCCGGTCAGCCCCGGCGCGTTGCCGGCTTCGATGTCGCGGCGGAGCAGGCCCAGTTCGGCGTGATGGCCGACGGCCTTGCCTTCCGGGTCCCTCAGAGCCTCGCCGATCACCCGGACCAGATGGTCGAAGATGATGGCGCGAATCCATGCCGAGGCGAGGTAGGTGTCCAGGTAGCTCGTCCATCCCAGCGTGCTGACGCGTGCGGCGGTGACCTCGATGACGCGGACGTTCAAGACCAGCGCCGACAGCGGCTGCTGCTGCTGGGCCGCCTGCCACCAGTGCACCGCTCCCGCGGTCTCGCGCAGGTCCTTGTCGGCGCCGGCCAGCTGCTCCCACAGCTTGACGATGAGCTCGCCCAGCAGCCGGCCCATCGGCTCGGCCTGCGGCCGGCGTCGTTCACTGCCGACCAGGCGGAACACCTGCCAGCCGCTGATCGCCCCGTCGATGGCGTGCAGATATCCCTCAAGGGGGGTCCACTCGCTGCGGCCCGCGCGGAATCCGGCCAAGCCGACCAGGGCGTGCAGGCGCTCCCGGGCGGTCTCGACGGGGTCGGCGAAGGCGCCGTCGCCGAGATCGACGCGTGCCATGACGACGTCGTCTCCTTCCGGCACATGCCGGTAGCCCGCCTCACCTCGCCATTGGCGCAGCTCCGCCGGGAGGGCCTCAAGCAGATGCGGCGATCCGTCCTCCAGCCGCGCGCGCAGCCACGCCCCGTCAACCAGCGTGACCGGGCCGATCTGCTTCATGGTCAAAGCTGATGCGGCATTGACGAAGGCCAGCCAGATCACATGACGGGCCGGCTGCGGACGAAGCAGCAGCAGCCGGCGGGCCAGCTCCAGGATGTCCTCATCCGGCAGGTCGGAGCGCTGATCCTGCTCCCCCCACTGCTCATACGGCGGAGGGTCGATGTCATCCAGTTGCACCCGGGCGCAGGTCACATCGGCAACGGAGCCGTCCAGCAGCGAGCACAGCGCGCTGCTCAGCTCGCCGGGCGGCCAGTCGGTGAGCCGCGCCAAGCGCCAGAACAGGTCGCGACGAGCGGCGATCGTGTCGGCGCAGGCCTCCTCATCACGGCAGGCGGCGAGCAGATCCTGCCAGGCCGCATCCAGGACCGGCGGCTCGGCCCAGCGCCGGCGCAGCGCGCCCAGGGCGAGCTTCACCGGCTCGCGATCAGGATCGTCGGCCGCGCCCGGGAAACCGGCCAGGGCAGCTTGAGCACCCTGAAGCTGCGGTTGCAACACGGCTTGGACAGCCGGTCCGAGGCGGGGAAGCGCGGCGGTGAACTCCTTGATCGCTTCGGTCCAGGGGCCCTTGTGGTAGCGCTTGTCGTAGCGGCGGCGATCCGCCAGCCACCCTGCCACCTCCTCGGCAGCCACCACGGCGTCGAGGAGATCTAGATCACTCCACCAGGGTCTGTCCGCCCGCCATCCCAGGGCCTCGCGCAGCTCGTCCAAAGGCGCGTGCGAAGTGAAGCGGGGGGAGTTCGGATTGCGCATGCGCCCCAGTGTGCCCGCCCATACCAGCTCGAAAGCGGAGAAACGCCCATCCCGCCTTTTGCGAAGGTCGACATTGAGGCCGGCGGTAGAGGCACGATCTTCGCCCGACTGGCCCCGCCTGCACGGGCCAACGTCACGTCCACGGCCGCAGGACGCAAGGGTCGCCACCCGCCGGTTCGATCGCTTCCACCTCGACGTGGAGATCGACACTGAACTGGCCCCGCTTGACGCGGGGACTGCCGGCCCTGCGCTCGCCGGAGGTAAGTAGCCCGTCCGCCCTCCCCGGCAGCCGACTGCGTCACCGCTCAAGTGATCTGCTGATGCGCGGAAACGGACCCCAGAAGATGTCAGATCTCGTCGTCATCGACATCAAGGGCGTCGGCGTCGCGAAGGCTGCGGATCGCTCCAGGGGCCAGCTCGGGAAGCAGGAAACTGTAGGCACCGTGCACGCCCAGGTGCCGGCTGACGAACGGCGACAAGCGAGCCATATCCTCCTCGCGGACCGGGCTGTGAGCAACAGCAACACGATCCCCACCTACGTCGAGGTCGGCATGGACGTTTACATGCAGGCAGGCACGCCGGAACTAGGCAGGGGGCTGCAATTCGCCGCACCTGCATGCAGCCAGGTGTCGTACCGCATCGGCCACTACGACATATTCGAGCTACTCGGGCTGGTCGAATGGGATCACACCACGTCTCGGCGCGTTGGTCGCGCCGGAGTTGGAACATTCGACACGTACACCGCCGCCTACAACCCGCTCGACCAGCGCATGTGGCACATCGACTCCGACGCGGAGCCACTCGACGCCGAGGAACTGACCGAACTGGAGAATGCACAGCGCCTCACCCTCGATCAGCCTTTCAAGGAGAGAACGCTCTCCGGTTGCGTGTGATCAGCCCGCTTCCTCGGTGACGTTCGACTGCACCGTGGACGCGTTCACGTTCGTGCGCGGCGCCCGCGGCGGCGACGTCGAGTACGTCGGGCTGATCTACCGGGCCGGGGCGCAGATGTTCCACCTCCTCCACATCGCCGACCACGACGGCGGCTGGGAGTACACGCTGTCCGGCGGGTGGCCGCTCGCCCGCGACGAGGAGGCCATCGAGGCGTTCCAGGCGAAGGTCACCGAGCACATCCACAGCTGACCCCCAGCGACCGCTATACCGGCGGCATACCAGCCTCTGTGATTCTGGCCTATAACCACGCCTCATCTACGAAAGGACCCTCATGCGGAAACTCGCAGTGGCTCTATCCATCGCGGCGGGTGTGAGCCTGCTGGCGATTCCGGGGACCGCGGCGGCGGCTCCGAGTAACTGTAAGACGGAGGTGTTCTCGTACGGCGGGCCAGAGTACGGGTATGTCAAATGCACGGGAGGTTCGGGAGGCTATCGAGCGGTGGTCTGGTGCCATTGGGACGAGGACAGTGCCGGGCACCGCTACTACGGAGAGCGGAACTGGGTCGGGAGCTCGGGGGGTAGTGCCCGGCAGTGCCCGACGTCCCTGCCACATGCCGTCAGAGTCAGCTGGGAAACGTGACTCCGGCCTAGAAAGGCCCGCCGCGACGCTTCTCTTCTAGTGGTCGTCGCAACACCCCAGATGAGGGGATGCGATGGACTTCGAGATTCGGGAGGACCGGGAACGCAGTCGGGGCCGCAGGGCGCTGTCCCGCGAGCGGGCGGCATACTTGCGGCTCGTGCAGCAGGGCTTGAGCAACAAGGAGGCATGCCGGATCGTCGGCATCAACCTCCGGACCGGACGACGATGGCGTAACGGACGCAATCCGACCGGTAAGCACGTGGGGGCGCTACCGATCACATCGGCGGCGCCCCCGGACGTGCGTGGCCGCTGCTGGAGACAGGCGAGGCGGAGGCCGTCGCCGCGCTGCTGGATGAGCTCGCCGCGCGCCACCGCGGCGAAGCCCTCGGACAGCTGGCCCGCGAGCTCGCGCTTCGCCTGTATGACCGGATGGTAGCCATGGGCGCCCCCACCGGCCCGGACACGCCTACCGCCGCCGAACTCGCCCGGTTGCTGACCGCGGTCGGGCAGGTGCCGCCACTGCACCTGCCGCTCGACGGCGGCCTGGCATTCCTCGACGAGGCCGCCCTCGGCTTCGTCATGCTCCACCGCGACGATACGGAACTGGTGGCGGCGCACCGCCGGTTCTCCACCGCCCGCCTCGCCTTGCACCGGGCACAGGTCGACCGGCAGGGGCAGGCGTTGCAGGAAACCGCCACCGCCGCCGCGCAGTTGGCCGACCTCCTGAGCGCGTTCGGGGACGAGCGTGTGGTCAGATGTACGAGACCGACCGTCCCCAGCCGGGAGTGCTCAGCCCCGCTGGCCCCGGTTACCGGGCGATGCACGGCGCCCCTGCCTAACCGCCACCGTGGAACACCCAACACCGGCGACGCCCGTACCCTCCGGCCAGGGCAAGCATGAGCGGCCTGACCGACGCCGAGCGCGCTCAGTTCGCCGCAGTGCTGCAGACCATCAGGGCAGCCGGCTTGCTCGCCGACGGGCTCGGCCTGTCCGAGGCGGCTCTGCCCAACCGCTACGCCGCCCACATCGCGGCCGACCTCCCGCAGGGGGACCTCCCGGCAGCTGCGACCAGCAGCCAGACAGGCGATGGGCGATGACCGCTACCCCGCCCCCCACCCACACACCGACTTGATGAGCGCACGCCGAGCCGCCGAACGCACAGCCGAAGCGCTACTTGGCCGCCGAAGCGAGGCGACGGACCTGTCCTCCGGCTCCGCCGCCCTCGCCGGAGCTGGGCCCGACGCAGGCCAGCCGGCCACCATGCACAGCTTTAGCCGCCCCGTCACCGAGCCCCGGCCGGAGGAGAAGGCCCCGATGGACGACCAGCGCGTGGACGACCGCGACGATGAAGGGCGGAGCCGACGCGAGCGCACCGCGGCGCACCGACTCGCCGCCCGCCACGGCGACGCGGCTGCCCGCCGGGCGGCCGCGCGTGACGCCGACTACGCCCTGCCCACCCTGGAGGCTGTGGAACGCGTCGCGCTCGCGCTGCAGCATCCGCCCGATCCGCACGGCCCGGAGGCGGCGCCCGGCGACGTCGACGACGCGCTCACCCTGCTCGGCCACGCCCGAGCGATGCTCGACCGCTATGAGCTGCACCTGCTGGGCGCGGCCCGCGCCGCCGGCCGCGACTGGGCCACGATCGGTGTCCTGCTCTCCGGTCCAGAAAACACGCCCGGCGGCGACCAGGCCAGAGCCCGGCATGCGGAACTGCTGCGCGCCTTGCCCGGCCACCGGGCCGGTGCGGCCACCGCCGCGGTACCGGAGGACGCCTCGCCCTCCGCCGCCACGGACGGCGCCCTCGCCAGCCTGCGGGCCACGACTGTGCCGCTGCCCGTCCACGCCTGCGGCATCGCCTGGGGCGTCTGCCCCGAGCACGGCGCGACCCTCACGGTCGGCGGCGACCTCACCCGGTGCCAGGAATGCGACCGCAGCTGGCCCGGCGACCGGCTGAATCAACGGTGCAGGGAACCGATCACTTGGAAGGGGACCACGCAACGCCTTGGTGCGCCGCCCTTCGGCTTGTGTGACGGGCACGCGATCGCCGTGTCCGAGATCAACGACAGGGTCACGCTGGCCCAGCTCGGCAGCTGTGCCCTCAAGGACGTGACGGGACAGTGGCGAGACGTCAGCGGCGACAGCGCCGCCTACGTGCGCCGTCGCTACCAGGTGCCCGCCAAGCGGTCCGCCCGGATCACGCTCGCCGATCGGCCCGGCACCATCATCGGCTGCCGTGGCGGCTACCTGCTGGTCCGCTTCGACGATGAGCCCGACGGCCGTGTTCTGTGCCACCCGACCGCGAATGTCACCTACCGGGATGAGGCCGCGCACCCTGGTGCCCGGCGCCGCCACGAGGACCGCTCATGACCCCACGCCCGCCGCGGCGGCCCGCCGCCCAGCCCTCCGCCCGCGGCACGGCGCGCTTCCTGTCCAGGACTGAAGCCCGGGCCTTCCCACTCAAGGAGATTCGATGACGATGGAGCAGGATCGGACGGGCGAGGAGCGCAGCGCCGGACGCATCGCGGCGAGCGATGCCCGAGCCGCACCGTCACGCCCGGGTCTCCACCAGACCGACGGCGGATCGCGGGTGCCGCTGACGGAGCTGTTCCGGTCCGGCGCCGAGCGGGAGCCCGGCCAGACGGACCCGGACCACCGCACCGGGCCTGCCCAGCCGCAGACGTCGGACCCGGGCCGCCCGCCGGCAACCCCGCTGCCGTTTCGGCGCTTCCCGTGCGCTCCGTGCTCGTTGCGGCGTGACGCGCCACTGGGCGTCTTCACGCCCGAGCAGTTCGAGGCCATGCGCGCCACCTGCCGCTCCGCCGGCGCCCACGCGACCGTGGACGCCTCGCTGTTCGGCTGTCATCCCGGCGAGCCCGGCACCGGCGACGATCTGGCCTGTGCCGGCTGGCTGGCCGTCGAGGGCCGCAACAGCCTACGCGTCGGCCTGGCCATCGCCTTCGACCGGCTGCCCGACACCGTGCTGGATCCCGGCCCGGGCTGGCCGGAGCTGTATGGCTCCTTCGAGGAGATGGTGGCGGCCAACCGCACAGTACATCAGCACGTCGCGGACGTCGCCGCCGACGAGCCCGCAGCCCGAGAGCGCGGGCCGCGGCCTCTGCCTCGCAGCACCGATCGGGGGGAGCGCCGGTGACCGGACGCCCACCCCGGCTGAGCCGGGCGCACGCGGTGGCGCTGCTGTTGCCCCTGCCCGCGGGGCGGCCAGCGCGCACGGTACTCACGCTCACCGACGACACCACCTTCGGCTTCGCCACCCCGGACGCCGTGCTGGCGGGGCAGAGCGGACGCATCGTGCTCACCCGGGCCGAACTGCTCGACTCCGGGATCCGGGTGGTGCCCGGCACCGGCGGCCGGCTGGCCCCCGGCTGCGGCGCGCGGCTGGACCAGATGCTCGGCTACCTCAACGCGTGGCTGGCCGATGACCATCAGGCCGCCGGAGCTCCACGATGAGTCTCGCCCCCGGCGCCCCCGATCCGGCCGAGCGGGACGCCGGCCGGCTTGCCACCATGCACAGCTTCGGCGTCCCCGCTCCCGACACCGTCTCCTGCCCGCGCGCGGACACGGCCGACGGGCAGGAGGCGGACCCCGCGGTTCGCCGTACTGATCCCCGTGGCCGCACTACGGATGCGGGGTGCCCGCCCGGGGCAGCCCGCCACCCACACACCGACCTGATGACGATGAACGCACGCCGACCCGCCGAACGCGCAGCGGGCCCGCCACCTGGCCTCCGGAGCGAGGCGACGCACCTGTCCCCCGGCTCTCGGCTCAGCTTCGCCTTTCTCTCCAGGGCTTACGGCCGAGATCTCCAGCGGAGGAGAGACCGATGATGACCACGCGCGAGCGGGCTCCGCGCCGGGGCCGTCCCCTGCTGGGGTGGCTCAGCACCGGGCAGAAGGCCACCCTGGCCTGCGGCGCGGCCGGCCAGGGTATGGAGTCAGCCCATCCGATCACCCTGCGTTGGCTGGAGGCCCGCCAGCTCATCCGGCGCCGGGGGCCCGGCCCTTACACCCCCTGGATGATCACCACCGCCGGGCGGGCGGCCCACCAGTGGGGTCACTACACCCCGCTGCGCGCAGGGCGCGGCACCACCCCCATCCTGACGGTGGCCGAGCTGGAGACCACCTACGTGGTACTGACCGTGATGCTTCACCACGACCGGGCCCAGGGTGAGCCAGCCGACCGTGAGCTGGAGCACCTCCAACAGCGGGTCGCCGGTCTGCTCGCCGACGGGCTCGGCCTGCCCGAAACGGCACTGCCCGGCCGCTACGCCGCCCATATCG
>NZ_JAAAHR010000267.1:0-7814 GCF_009908215.1 Nonomuraea sp. K271
TCAAAGGCTGGAGAATCTTGCGCAAGCTACGCTGCAGCCCGTCCAAGGCCGGCCACCTCTGCAAGGCCATCGCCGTCCTTCAAAACCATCGCGTCACCCAAGCCGGGTGAGCCTGAAATAGGTTCACAGTACGACTGGCTGGTGAGACAGCGTGCGCGGTGCGACCGGGTCAATGTCGAGATGATGCTCCGGGCTTACCGGTGGTGGCCGAGTTCTGCGGGCCGGCACCCATCAGTCCCGGAATGTCGGGCATACCCGGCCAGGATTCGAATCGCTAAGGCTTTCCACCGCTTGGCGGAGGCGTGCCGAAGCTGATCGGCCCTGAGAAGTCACGGCCCTGGATCAGGGGCCCCGTGACCTGCGCACTTCCTGCCACCACATTCGTGGGCCCGTCGGACTTCGGGAGCGCCTTGATGCTCTCGAGCCAGGCGGACAGCTCGCTGGCGAACTGCGTGTCCCAGCCAGCCCGCTCCACCAGCACTTCGGACAACTCGGTGACGTCCCGCCCATCTGTCCTGACGGCTTCGACCAGCTCCAATGCTGTTTGCTGTTCATCCTTCTTGCCGAAGGCCTTCTTCACCATGGTCGTGAGCGACATCCAGGCCGCTTTGCCCGCTTCACCCGTTGCCCCGGTGACGAGGCTGGTGACGCCCGCCGCCACAAGTGCCACGACGGTCTCGTCCATATTGGCCCTCTTATCTCCGCGAATCGTTCCCGACTCGAACCGATATGTTCAGCCTGATGACATGGTACGAGTCAGGATGCAATCCTGGAATAGGCGTCAAGTCGTCGGCAGGGAGCCAGGCAGGCCGTGATCGCGCAGACTTCACCTTCCGCGGAGTCAGAGGACGAGTCGACCAACGTGTTGTCGGGTACGGTCCACGGTCCGGCCATCCAGGCAGGGACGATCAGTGGCGACGTGCAGATCCACTGGCAAGAAGCGGCTTCAGCTCCTGTTGTGCCGCGACAGCTACCACCTGCCACAAGCCGCTTTACTGCGAGGAAAGCCGAGCTCGCTGCCCTGAGCCGAGCCCTAAGTGAGCGGAAACCCGGGCTCAGCGCCATCTATACAATCACTGGTATGGCGGGGATCGGCAAGACGACCCTCGCCCTCCACTGGGCGCACAGCGTCGCCGACCGATTTCCTCATGGTCAGCTCTACGTCAACCTGCGGGGATTCGATCCCAGCGGTACGCCGGTCACCCCAAGTCAGGCGTTGAGGGGATTTATTGCCGCGTTGGGAGTAAGGCCAGATAATATCCCGTTCGAGATAGCTGATCAGATCTCACTCTACCGCTCACTGCTCGACGGGCGGCAAGTTCTGGTCGTCTTGGACAACGCGCTGAATACTGACCAGATACGTCATCTCCTTCCTGGATCCCCCACCTGCATGGCTATCGCAACCAGCCGGAACAAGTTGGGAGCGTTGGTGGCCAACGACGGCGCCACGCCTTTGGCGATGAAATTGCTGGAGCAAGGGGAGGGTGCTGAGCTATTGGCCTGCTACCTGAGCAGCGAACGCGTGGAGCATGAAAGAAGCGCAGCGGCCACACTTGTGGAACTTTGTGGAATGTTGCCGCTCGCGTTGAGCATAGTCGGGGCACGGGCGGCGATTTACAATTGGCCGTTGGAATCGCTCACCGACGACCTGCGCTCCGAGAGAGATCGGCTCTACGCCTTGGACCTACATGACAGTGAAACGACAAACATCGCGTCCGTCTTCTCCTGGTCCTACCGCAACCTGGCTCCCGAGCCTGCCAGGATATTTCGCCTGCTGGGCCTGGCTCCCGGCCCCGAGATCAGTCTCGCCGGAGTGTCGACGCTCGCCGGCACTCCCCTTCCAGTGACCCGCCGCTTGCTCGACGTGCTCGTGGAGGCCAACCTCGTCAGCGAGTTGACTCGCGACCGTTACCGCGTCCACGACCTGCTGCGTACCTTCGCGGCGGATCAGGTGGAGCGCGATGAGTCGGTCCAATCCCGGCAGGAGGCAATGCGGCGTCTGCATGATTTCCTGCTGTTGGCAGCGGATACGGCCGATCGCGTGATAAGCCCAAATCGCGCCCGCATCGAACTCCTTCCGGCGGCTGGTGTCTCCTCCAAGCCGAAGTTCTCCACATACGGGGAGGCCGTTGGTTGGCTGGAGACGGAGCACACAGCGCTGGTGGAAGGCATCTATCATGCTCTGCGAAATGGGTTTGACTCGCATGCTTGGCGGCTCGCCTGGACGCTTGGTGTCTACTTCGACCGGCGCGGCCATGCGTTTGATCGCTTGCGCACAGGTGAAGCCGCCCTACAAGCCACTTCACGACTCGGGGACCGCGAGGCTGAAGCGCTGATCCGTACCAGCATCGGATACGCACACGCTCGGATCGGGCACTTCGCCGAGGCCGAGGAGCAATTGCTCCAAGCACTGGAAGCACTGCGGCGGATCGGCTCGGAGGTGTACGAGGGCAACGCCTTGATCGCCTTGGCCATCGTGTACGAGGAGCAGGACCGATATGGAGAGGCCAAAGGGCATCTCGAACGCGCGATCCGTCTGCACGAGCGTCATCACGACCGGGCAGGCCAAGCCCACACCCTGGAGAACCTCGGCTGGTGCCATGCCCATCTCGGCGAGTTCCAAGCCGCGCTGCGCACATGCGAGGCCGCGTTGGCACTCTTCCGCGAGCTCAACGATCAGGACGGCCAGGCTGACACTCTCGACAGCCTTGGATACACCTACGCTCAGCTCGCGCAGCATGAGCAGGCACTCGGCCACTACGAGTCAGCGTTGGCCCTGTGGCGGGACATGGGCAACCGATACGACGAGGCGGACGTCCTGACCAGAATCGGCGATTCGCACGCGGCGTTGGGTGCTCAGGAGGGCGCCCACGAAGCATGGCAGCAGGCCTTGTTCATCTTCGATGAGTTGGCGCAACCGGATGCGGAGCTTCTCCGCGCCAGACTGGCACGTTGATCGCCTCTGCACAGCAAGCCTCTGGCTCCATAGGCGAGAAGCGGATCTGAATCTGTTCCTCAGAGGAGGTCAGAACACCTCCACTGCCAAGCGGCAAGAACATGCGCTTCAGGCAGTTTGATCAACTCTTTGTCGGAAGGAAAGCACATCGCGGACCGGCATGCCCACCGCACCTTCCGGCTTGGCGTTCTCTTGATCGTCTTGCGGGTCTGACCTGACGAACGGGCCCAAGCCGGGTTCCTGAACGCCCCGCCACGTGCCGAAACCGTGCCGAAGAGCAACCACCGAGCAACCAATGGCGCGCCTCGATCGGTCCAGAGGCGGGCAGAGGTCCTTCAGAAACCGAGAAACCCCAGCTCAGCGTACTGAGTTGGGGTTTCTCGTGTGGTGCGCCGCCAGGGACTCGAACCCCGGACCCGCTGATTAAGAGTCAGCTGCTCTGACCAACTGAGCT
Organism: Nonomuraea sp. K271; assembly: GCF_009908215.1. Lineage (NCBI taxonomy): Bacteria > Bacillati > Actinomycetota > Actinomycetes > Streptosporangiales > Streptosporangiaceae > Nonomuraea > Nonomuraea sp. K271. The sequence continues at coordinate 3,411 of NZ_JAAAHR010000267.1, forward strand.
AGCGGCGCTGGCACTGCTGAGGAATATACCGGTGATCCGCATCCTGGTCGAATCGGTATCAGCCCGGCCCGAACGCTAGAATAAAGTTCGGCACCGACGACAGGAGCATCGATGTTCGACTCGCCCGCCGACGTGACGGAGCGGCTCGCCGCCGTGGACTACCTCTCCGACGACGCCATCTCCACGTCGGTGTTCCTGGCCGCGGCGCTGGGCAAGCCGCTCCTCGTCGAAGGGCCGGCGGGGGTCGGCAAGACGCAGCTGGCCAAGGCGGTGGCGCAGGCCACCGGCGCCGGGCTGATCAGACTCCAGTGTTACGAAGGGCTCGACGAGGCCAGGGCGCTCTACGAGTGGAACTACAAGAAGCAGCTGCTCAGGATCCAGGCGACCAGCGCCGACGACGACATCTTCACCGAGGAGTTCCTGCTGGAGCGGCCCCTGCTCAAGGCGATCAGGTCCGCCGAACCCGCCGTGCTGCTCATCGACGAGACCGACAAGGCGGACGTCGAGGTCGAGGGGCTGCTGCTGGAGCTGCTGTCCGACTTCCAGGTGACGATCCCCGAGCTGGGCACCATCACCGCGACGCGCCGGCCGTACGTGGTGCTGACCTCCAACGCGACCCGCGAGCTGTCGGAGGCGCTCAAGCGGCGCTGCCTCTACCTGCACATCGAATACCCCACCCCCGAGCGGGAGCGGGACATCGTGCTCGCGCAGGTGCCGGGCCTGCGGGCCGGCCTCGCCGAGCAGCTGGCCGGTACGGTCGCCACGCTCAGGGCGCTGGAGCTGAAGAAGGCGCCGTCGGTGGCCGAGACCGTCGACTGGGCCAACACGCTGCTGGCGCTCGGGCGGGCCGAGCTGGACGAGGCGACAGTCGCCGGCACGCTCGGCGTCGTGCTCAAGCACGCCTCCGACCACGCCAGGGTGGTCAAGGAGCTGGGGCTGACGGATGCCTGAGCCCGGGTCGCTGATCGACCGCCACGTGGGCTTCGTGCACGCGCTGCGCGAGGCCGGGGTGCCGGTGTCGGTGGCGGAGGGGCTGGACGCGGCCGGCGCGCTGCGAGCGATCGAGCTGACCGACAGGGAGTCGCTGCGCGCCGCGTACGCGGCCACGCTGGTCAAGAAGCCCGCCTACCGGCCGGGGTTCGACGTGCTGTTCGACCTGTGGTTCCCGGCGTCGACGACCGGGTCGCGGGCCGAGCGGCCCGGCGGCGCGGCCGATCCGGAGACGGCCACGGTCCCCGAACTCCGCGAGCACCTGGCCGGCCTGCTGACCGGCGGCGCCGACCCGGAGCTGCGCGCGTTCGCCCAGGCCATGGTCGGGCGGTTCGGCCGCCAGGACTCCGGGCCCGGGCGGCAGAACTGGTTCTCCTACAGCGTCATGCGCGCCCTGTCCCCCGAGACGCTGATGGCCGGCATCCTCCGCGCCGGGCTGCCGGACGGCGAGCGCGGCGGACTGGCCGAGAAGACCCTGCGGCAGCGGGTCGGCGCCGGGCTGCGGCGCTTCGAGGAGGCCGTGGCCACCGACGTGCGCCGCCGGATCGCCGAGGACTCCGGCATCGAACGCATCGCCCGCTCCGCCGTACGCCCGCCGCTCGACCAGATCGACTTCCTGCGCATCGCGAGGGCCGACCTGGCCAGGCTGCGCCGGGAGGTGCATCCGCTGGCCCGCCGCCTGGCCGCGCGGCTGACGATCAAACACAGGAAGGGCAGGCGCGGCCGGCTCGACTTCCGCAGGACGATGCGGGCCTCGTTGCAGAGCGGCGGCGTGCCGCTGACCGTCCACGTCAAGCCCCCGCGACCGCACAGGCCCGAGCTCGTCGTCCTCTGCGACACCAGCGACTCGGTCTCGTCGTTCGCGCACTTCACGCTGCTGCTCACGTACGCGCTGAGGGAGCAGTTCGCCAAGGTGCGGGCGTTCGGCTTCGTGGACACGGTGGACGAGATCACCCGGTTCTTCGCCCCGGGCGCCGACGTCGTGGAGGCCATGGCCAGGCTGGCGGACGAGGCCGACATGGTGCGCTTCGGCCGGACGAACTACGGGCACGCGCTGGAACGTTTCGCCGAGCGGTACGGCGACGCGATCGGCCCGAAGACCTCGCTGCTGATCCTCGGCGACGCGCGCTCCAACTACCAGCCGCCCGCCCTGGACGTGCTGGAGTCGCTCGTGTCCCGCGCCCGCCACGCCTACTGGCTCAACCCGGAGCCGCGGCGGCAGTGGGACACGGGCGACTCGCTCGCGAGCGACTACGGGCAGGTCGTGCCGATGCACGAGTGCCGCAACGTCGCCCAGCTCACGGCGTTCATCGAGACGCTGGCCTGAGGGGTCAGACCCGCTGGAGCTCCCTGGCCGCCGTACGGGTGAGCACCTCGATCTGCTCGTCGCTGAGCACGCCGCCCTCGGCCGATCTGATCAGCTTGCCGGTCAGGCGCGGTTTGAGCAGCGTGATGCCCTCCGCGTGCACGATGCCGCTCTTGGGCAGCAGGCCGCAGTGCACGGCGAGCAGGGGCGTGATGGTCACCGCGATGCCCGTCTCGCGGTTGAGCAGCTCGGCGAACGCCTCGGCGGCCTCCACCAGCGGCTTGGCCGTCTTGGAGCCGTATTTCTCGCCGAAGAAGAGCCGCCCCGCGTAGCAGGCGATCTCGGTGTCGGGGCTCCACGACTCGTTGTCGACGACCCAGACGCCTCCTGGGCCGATCACGAGGTGGTCGATGGAGGCCTTCCCGCGGATGGCGCGGCCGTCGAGGACGTTGTAGCCAAGGCGCCGCAGTGACCGGCGCAGGTGCCTGCCGGTGATCACCTCACCCCGCCGCGCTCCCCGCCAGACCGCTGTGGCGTGGAAGGCCCGCCAGTGGTAGAGCCAGTCTCCCGCGGCCACGAGGCCGGCGAAGAGCAGCGCGAACAGCGGCGAGAAGGCGGTGAGGTCGAACCTGATCGCCACTGCGGCGCCGAGCACGAGCCCCACGCCGGCCTTGATGTACCGAGACCTGCGCCGGTTCTGGGCGTCCTCGCGCCAGAACTTCTCGTACCACCATTGCGGGGATGACCCTGTGTACTTTTCGTCCTGCTTCACGTAGATAGAGCCACCTGGCACGGCAAACTCCCCGAATGAGTAGATGTCTAGCAGGATCTGCCACGCCGAAGATCCCTCGCCGGTCAAGAGATACCCGCTCCTAACCAAGGCGAGCCTAAGGTGACGGAATTAGTACCTGCAAGACCACCCAATGTGCTCAACCGACCAGTCGGTATGCTAAGGCGGGTGACCAAGGGGGACCACGTGAAAGAAGAACCGGTCAGGCAGCGCATCCTCGCCGAGGCGACCAGGCTGTTCGCCGAGCGAGGCTTCGAGAGCACCTCCGTGCAGGAGATCGTGGTGGCCGCGGGCGTCACGAAAGGCGCCATGTACCACTACTTCGACTCGAAGGACGACCTGCTGCACGAGATCTACGGCCGGGTGCTGCGCATGCAGACGGACAGGCTGGCGCAGATCGCCGACGGCCCGGGCACGCTGAAGGAACGCCTGCACCGGGCCGCCGCCGACGTCGTCGAGACCACGACCGCCAACCTCGACGACTCCAAGATCTTCTTCCGGTCGATGCACCTGCTCGCCCCCGAGACGCGCAAGACCGTACGCGCCGAGCGCCGCCGCTACCACGAACGGTTCCGCGACCTCGTGGCCGAGGGGCAGCGCACCGGCGTCTTCAGCGACCGGGTCCCCGCCGAGCTGGTCGTCGACTACTTCTTCGGCTCCGTGCACCACCTGGGCACCTGGTTCCACGCGGACGGCCCGCTGAGCGGCGCCCAGGTGGGCAGGCACTTCGCCGACCTGCTCCTCACCTCACTCGGGGCCGCGGACGTCGACCAGTGAGGCCAGCGCCTCCCGGTGGTCGCCCGGCGTACCGAGCGCGATCTCGCCGGCCTTGGCGCGCTTGAGGAACAGATGCACGGGGTGCTCCCAGGTCATCCCGATCCCGCCGTGCAGTTGCACGGCCTCCTCCGCCGCGTGCACCGCCACGCCGGCGTTCCACGACTGGGCCACGGCCACCGACACGGCCGAGGGGTCGGCGGCGGCGCTCCTGGCGGCGGCCCTGGCCCTGACCACGTCCAGCCACAGGTCCGCCAGCCGGTGCTTGAGCGCCTGGAACGAGCCGATCGGCCGGGCGAACTGGTGACGTTCCTTGACGTAGGCGAGCGTCGTGCCGAGGCACCATTCGGCCACCCCGAGCTGCTCCGACGCCAGCAGCGCCGCCCCTGCCCGCAGCACCCCCGCCAGGTCGCACGCTCCCAGCCGCCTCGCGCTCGCCCGGTCGAACGTCACGGTGGCGACCGGCCTCGTCAGGTCGAGCGAGGGCACGACCTCGACCGCGACTCCCCCGGCCGCGCCTTCCCTGACCTGTCTCTTATACACA
>NZ_JAAAHR010000268.1:0-7667 GCF_009908215.1 Nonomuraea sp. K271
GGTGGGCCCCAGGCAGGCGGAGCGGGCGGCGGCACGTGTCCCTGCGGGGGGTGCTGCACCTGGCCGTGCTGCACCTGCCCGTGCTGCACCTGCCCGTGCTGGACAGGACCGTGCTCAGCAGGACCGGGTCCCGCCTGGCCGGGCTGCGCGGGGCCCTGCGGTCCCTGCGCCGGGCCGGGGCCCAGCGGTCCCTGCTGCATCCCGCCGGGCGGCACTGGTCCGTGCTGGACCGGGCCCAGGTTGACCGGCATCGGGCCGCCCATGGGCTTGCGTACGCCCTCGATCGACAGCTGGATGGGCTGAATCCCGGGCGGATCCTGGGCCGGCGGTCCCGCGACGGGCGCGGGCGGAGGCACCGGGACACCCTCGATCGGCGGGGCGGGCATCGGCGCGTTGGCGTCCCCGAGCAGGCGCAGCATGGCGGTGGACGTGGTCGGCCTGGCCCCGGGGTCCTTGGTCAGCGCGGCGAGCACCACCTGTCGCAGCGGCTCGGGCAGATCGCCGACCTCGGGGGCGCCGTTCAGCACGGCCTGGGCTTCGTGGCCGAACGGCGCGGCGCCGGTCGCGGCGAACACCACGGTCGAGGCCCAGGAGAACACGTCGGCGTACGGGCCGTACTGCAGCCCGTTGATCTGCTCGGGCGCGCGGTAGCCGATCTCACCCGCGGGGTCGCCGATCTCGATGTCGGTGACGCGCAGCGCCTCGCCGGTGAGAATCACGTTCGACGGGGTGAGGCCGCGGTGCGCGAATCCGGCGAGGTGGACGGCGGTCAGCGCGGTCAGCATGCCCACCGCGACCCGTTCCAGCGCGTCGCCGGTCAGTGGGCCGTCCTCGGCGACGGTCTGGGCCAGTGAGCGGCCCTCGGCGTGCGCCCGGACGACGTACAGCCGGCCCTCGTGGACGCCCGCGTCGATCGTGCGGGCGATGTTCGAGTTGGACAACCGTGCGACGCTCTTGAGCCTGGCGACGAAGCCGGGATCGTCTGCCGGGCCGACGGTCAGCGTCTTGACTGCCACGTGGTCGGAGTCGTCCGACTTCCTTCCCAGGTGGACGACGCCGCGAGGGCCCGTGCCGACCTTCCCCACGATCTCGTGGGGGCCGATGCGCTCAGGCTGAGGCGAGTCCTTCTCCGCCATGACCGTCCTTCCGGGAATACGTCATGAACGAGGGACATTTAATCAAATACGCACCATATACATCAGTAGTTTCGGTCACACCCTGACAACAGCGGTCAATCCGCCTCGGCTCGCGACCCCGGCCGCCAGCCGCGCCGGCGCCCCATGGGCACGAGCACGTACAAGGCGATCACCACGCCCGACAACATCAGGCCACCGGCGCCCACGGCCGTCGCGACCTCCATGGCCCGATGATCGGGCGGCACGGCCTTGCTCACCACCGACGCCGGCAACGGCGACGGCACCGGCGGCGCGACCGCCACCTCCTCCGACGGCAGCACCGTGGTCACCGCCAGCAGAGGGTTGACCATGCCGACGCCGGTGCCCTTGCCCGCGGCGCCGTCCGCGGTCAACATGACCCGCCGCCGTACGCGGAGCTGGTCGAGGTGCGGGTGACGGGCGCGGACGAGCGCGGCGACCCCCGTCACGTACGGCGCCGCGTAACTCGTGCCGTCCAGCTTGCTCTGGTAGCCGCCGCCCGTCCACGTCGAGCTGACGTCCTGGCCGGGGCCGAGCACGTCGACCGCGTTGGGGTTGGAGAACTGCGACCGCCCGCCGTCCGGCGTGGCCGAGCCCACCGCCAGCACGCCGTCGTAGGCGGCCGGATAGGAGGGAGAGGGCGTGCCGTCGTCCTTCTTCGTGTTGCCCGCGGCGGCGACGATCACGATGTCCTTGCCGAGCGCGTAGTCGACGGCCGCCTTCAGCTGGGGCGCGTCCTGCGTCTCGATGGAGATGTTGATGACGTCGGCGTTCTCGTCCGCGGCCGTCGTGATGGCCTTGACCAGCGTGGCAAGATTACCGTTCGTCTCGTCGGACTGCTTGAACGACAGCAGTCGCACCCCGGGGGCCACGCCGTAGAAGGGGACGTCGGGCCGGGGCTGGCCGGCGATGATGCCCGCGACCGCCGTACCGTGGCCGACGCAGTCGCGGTGGTCGGCCTTGGCGCTGGTCAGGTCGGCCTTGCCCGCCAGGCGGATCTGCGGGTGACGCTCGTCGACGCCGCTGTCGATGACGGCCACGGTGACGCCCTGGCCCATGGTCAGCGGCCACACCCGTTTGACGTCGAGGCGCCGCTGGGCCCAGCTCTCCGCGATGGCGGGGCTGGCCTTCGGCGGGGCGCACTTCTCCGGCGCCTGAGCGAGCGCCGGCACCGCCGACAGGTGCAGGGCGAGCACGCTCGCCACCAGGGCGCGACCAATCATGGGTAAAAAGCGTAGCCTGCCCGTTTCAGGGGAGTCCGCGGACCGGCGTCGCGGTGCACAACATTTATTCTGGGGCCGGGACCCGCCACCTCAAGGGCCCCCGGAATTCCGGTGTCTCGATGGAAGAAGCCCCGGCACCCTCGCCAGGGCCCCAATCCATGATCATTTCGTGGCGGATTCGATGTTCTGGCGGTAGGTGCCGATGACCCGCGAAGCCTCCTGAAGCTCCTCGGTCATCCGCTGGAACGCCGTGCGGTAGTTCTGCCATGCCTGTTGGAAGCGCTGCGCGCCCGGCCCCGTCCACGCCGTGCCGACCTTGGCGGCCTCGCGGTCGAGCGCGGTCATCGTGGTGCGGACCGCCTCCGACTGCTGGGTGAACTGAGTGGACATCTGCTGCATTTCCGCGGGGTCGCCGCCGAGCATGCTCTGGCTCATGCATACCTCCTGGGGGAACCTGTGAAAGCGCCCTCAGGCTAAGGTCGGCCACTGTCCGTCGCCCCTGTTATGCCGAGCGGCTATGGTCTAGCGCAGAATCGTTCGTCTTCATCGGGAGCGAGACTCCATGCGCGAGGTTGTGGTCACCGGCGGCGGCACCGGCATCGGACACGCCATAGCGGCGGCGTTCGTCTCGCTCGGCGACCGCGTCACGATCACCGGGCGCCGCGAGAGCGTCCTGAAGGAGGCCGCGCAGCGCCTCGGCGCCTCCTGCGTGCCCTTCGACGCCGCCGACCCCGCCGCCGTCAACGACGCGCTCGCCGACCTGCCCGAGCAGGTCGACGTGCTGGTCAACAACGCCGGCGGCAACACCAACCTCGACAGGGGCCGGCCCGGCGAGCTGACTGAGGTGGCGCAGGCCTGGTGGGCCAACCTCAACGCCAACCTCATGTCCGCCGTGCTCGTCACGACCGCTCTCGCCCCGCGCATCGCCAAGGACGGCCGGGTCGTCTCCATCGGCTCCATCGCCGCGCGCGGCACGGGCTCCGGCTCGTACGGCGCCGCCAAGGCCGCCCTGGAGTCCTGGACCGCCGACCTGGCCGCCGAACTCGGCCCCAGAGGCATCACCGCGAACGTCGTCTCGCCGGGCCTCGTCGTGGACACCGAGTTCTTCCGGGGCCGGCTGACCGAAGACGGCATCACGGCCCGCGTGGAGAACACACGCAACGGCCGCCCTGGCATTCCCGCCGATGTGGCGGATACCGTTCTTTTCCTGGCGTCAGCGGGTGCCAGGCACGTGACCGGGCAAGTGGTTCACGTGAACGGCGGCGCATACCTGGGCCGCTGATCCGCAACTCGGGCAGCAGGAAGGACTAACGTCGGTGCGGAAGGTTCTGATCACCAACCGCGGCGAGATCGCCGTACGCGTGGCCCGTGCGTGCAAGGACGCCGGGATCGGCAGCGTGGCGGTATACGCCGACCAGGACCTCGACGCCCTGCATGTCAGGGTGGCGGACGAGGCGTACGCGCTGGGCGGGCAGTCGCCGGCGGAAACCTATCTCGACGTCGCCAAACTGCTCGACGTCGCACGGCGCTCAGGAGCCGACGCCGTGCACCCCGGCTACGGCTTCCTGGCCGAGAACGCCGCCTTCGCGCAGGCCGTCATCGACGCGGGACTGGCCTGGATCGGCCCGCCGCCGGCCGCCATCGCCGCGCTGGGCGACAAGGTCCAGGCCAGGCACATCGCCCAGAAGGTCGGCGCACCCCTCGTCGCGGGCACCAAGGACCCCGTCTCCGGGGCCGACGAGGTGGTGGCGTTCGCCGAGGAGCACGGGCTGCCGATCGCGATCAAGGCCGCGTACGGCGGCGGCGGGCGCGGCATCAAGGTCGCGCGCCGGCTGGAAGAGGTCGCCGAGCTGTACGAGTCGGCGGTGCGCGAGGCGGTCGCCGCGTTCGGCCGCGGCGAGTGCTTCGTCGAGCGTTACCTCGACCGGCCCCGCCACGTCGAGACCCAGTGCCTGGCCGACCATCAGGGCAACGTGGTCGTGGTCAGCACCCGCGACTGCTCGCTCCAGCGCCGCCACCAGAAGCTGGTGGAGGAGGCGCCCGCGCCCTTCCTGTCGCAGGAGCAGATCGACGTCCTCTACTCCAGCTCCAAGGCCATCCTCAAAGAGGCCGGCTACGTCGGGGCCGGCACGTGCGAGTTCCTCGTCGGCCAGGACGGCACGATCTCCTTCCTCGAGGTCAACACGCGCCTGCAGGTCGAACACCCGGTCACCGAGGAGGTCTCCGGCATCGACCTGGTGCGCGAGATGTTCAGGATCGCCGACGGCGAGCCGCTCGGCTACGACGACCCGGTCCTGCGCGGCCACTCGATCGAGTTCCGGATCAACGCCGAGGACGCAGGGCGCAACTTCCTGCCCGCGCCCGGCACACTGACCGTCATGCGCACGCCGTCCGGGCCGGGGGTCCGGCTCGACGCCGGCTACGAGGCGGGGATGACGGTCCCGCAGACGTTCGACTCACTGGTGGCCAAGCTGATCGTGACCGGGCGGACCCGCCAGGAGGCGCTGGAGCGCTCGCGGCGGGCGCTGGCCGAGTTCGTCGTCGAGGGCATGCCGACCGTGCTGCCCTTCCACGAGGCCGTCGTCGGCGACCCGGCCTTCGTCTCGTCGCCGTTCACCGTGCACACCCGCTGGATCGAGACCGAGTGGGACAACACGATCCCCCCGTACGCGGGCGACATCACCTCCGGCGAGGCGCCCGAGCGCGAGTCCGTCACCGTCGAGGTCGGCGGCAAACGCCTCGAGGTGGTGCTGCCCGCGGGTCTCGGCACGACCGCAGCCACGACCTCCGCGGGAGCGGGCAAGGCGCCCCGGCGCGGCGGCGTGGGCGGCAAGAAGGCCTCGGCAGGCGGAGACGCGCTCGTCAGCCCCATGCAGGGCACCATCGTCAAGGTCGTGGCGGGTGACGGCACCGTGGTCGCCGAGGGCGACACGGTGGTGGTGCTGGAGGCCATGAAGATGGAGCAGCCGCTCACCGCGCACAAGGCGGGGACGGTCACCGGGCTCACCGCGGCCGTGGGGCAGACGGTCACCGCGGGCGCCGCGATCTGCATGATCAAGGAGTCGTGACGGGCGTGAGCCGGGTTCTTAGCACGGAGCAATAAAAGGGGCATCTACCGTTCCACGATCTTCGCCCGCGTTGTGCACCCCCGCGCCCCTGGACGGGTAACGTTCAGGTGAGGAACTTTGCCGATCGCCCGTTCGTCCTCATGGGCGAAGGAGGCTTGCTGCCAATGACCCACTCGCTGCGCCGAGCAGGGGCCGCGATCGCGGCTCTGATCGCCGGTCTCATTGTCGTTCTTGCGCTGACCCCTGCCGCCAACGCGGCAGCCGACCCCCCTGACGCACAATCAGTCGTGTCCTATTGGAAGGACAAGCAGGACCCGCTCTTCGTCGAGTCGGGCTCGCCGCTCACCTCTGATCAGCAGAGCGAGATCCGCGACGCGCTCAAGGGCGCCGACACCAAAATCTATGCTGTGGCGGTCCCCGACGGCACGGTCGACAGCTCCTCCATCAAGGGCTACATGACGGAGCTCAACTCCGCGCTGACGGCGGCCGGACGGCCGAGGGCCACCTACGCGGTGCTCGACGGCATGACGTTGTTCGCCGCCTCCAGCCAGCTGCGCGCGCCGGGCCTGGCGGGCGAGCTGGCCAACCGCGCGGTCAGCAGCAACGAGGGCAACGTCGTCGACGGCATGAAAGACTTCGCCAACCGCGTCGACCTGGCCGCGCAGGGCAAGCGGTCCGCGCTCGACACCGGCAGCCAGGCCAACCCCGGCGCAGGCGGCACCGCCGCGCTGATCGCCCTGGGCACGCTCGTGGTCGTCGGCGGCGGCGGCTACTTCCTCTACTCCAGCAACCGGAGGAAGAAGAAGGCCATCCAGGACGCGAAGGACCTCGCCGCGGTCAAGCAGACCGTCGACGAGGACGTCACGAAGCTCGGCGAGGAGATCACCGCCCTCGACACCGACGTGACGCTGTCCGGCGAGAGCGGCCAGCACATCGACGAGTGGCAGACGGCGCTCGACGCCTACGAGAAGGCCAAGGCCCAGCTCGCCGCGGTGGAGCGCGCCGACCAGGTCCGCGAGGTCACCGAGACCCTGGAAGACGGCCGCTACGCGCTGGCCGTGGTGAAGGCCAAGGTCAACAACGACCCCGTGCCCGAGCGGCGCGCACCCTGCTTCTTCAACCCGCAGCACGGCCCGTCCGCCCGCGACGTGCGCTGGGCCCCGCCCGGCGGCACGGTGCGCGACGTGCCCGCCTGCAAGATGGACGCCGAGGCCGTGGAGCGCGGCTTCGACCCGCAGATGCGCGAGGTCATGGTCGACGGCCAGCGCCGCCCCTACTACGACGCCGGCCCCGCCTACCAGCCGTACGCCTCCGGCTACTACGGCGGCTTCGGCGACATCATGACCGGCATGTTCATCGGCACCATGATGGGCAGCATGCTCGGCGGCGGCTTCGGCTTCGGCGGCGGCTGGGGCGGCGACGCCGGCGGCGGTGACGGCGGCCTCGGAGACTTCGGCGGCGGCGGCGGCGACGCCGGCGGCGGCTGGGGCGACTTCGGCGGCGGCGGCGGCGACTTCGGCGGTGGAGACTTCGGCGGCGGCGACTGGTGACGCACCACCGCTGAATCGTTCAGCAGGAGCAGCGCCCCCTGCGGAGCCCCGGCACACGGGCATCCGCAGGGGGCGCTGCGTCGTCCGGCGTGAAGTGGCGGGTCGCCGGGCAGCATGAGGGGCATGCTCATCGTCATGGGGGGTCTGCCCGCGACCGGGAAGACGACGCTGGCCCGCCTCCTGGCCCGCCGTACGGGCGGGGTTCACCTGCGGATCGACACCATCGAGCAGGCGATCGTACGCTCGGGCCTGGCCCGCCCGCCGCTCGGCCCCGTGGGCTACTTCGTCGGCTACGCGCTGGCCGAGGAGCATCTCGGCCAGGGGCTGACCGTGATCGCGGAGTCGGTCAACCCGCTGCCGGCCACCCGTGACGCCTGGCGCGACGTCGGGGTGGCGGCGGGCGTGCCGGTCGCCGAGGTGGAGGTGGTCTGCTCCGACCACGCCGAGCACCGCGACCGGGTGACCTCCCGCTCGGTCGACATCTCCGACCTGCGGCTGCCCGAGTGGCAGGAGGTGGTGGAGCGCGAGTACGAGCCGTGGCACCGGAAGCGCATCGTCATCGACACGGCGGGCTGTACGCCGGAGGAGTCACTCGCCGCTCTGGTGCACCGGATCGCCCAGGCCCTCGCTTAGTGCCACCCTCCCGCACCCGCCCAGGCCCCCGGGCAATGC
>NZ_JAAAHR010000269.1:0-7645 GCF_009908215.1 Nonomuraea sp. K271
GCGTACGTGCTGCACACCTCCGGCTCGACCGGTGCGCCGAAGGGCGTCGTGATCGAGCATGCCGGGCTTGCCGAGCGGGTCCGGTGGATGCGGGCCGTCTACGGGTTGCGTCCCGGCGACCGCGTGGTCCAGCTGGCCGCGCTCGGTTTCGACACGCACGCGGAGGAGATCTACCCGGCGCTGGCAGCGGGCGCCACGGTCGAGTTGCTGCCCGGTGGCGGTGCCGCCCTGCCCGAGCTGCTGGCCCGGCGGCCCGACATCACCGTGCTCGACCTGCCGACCGCCTACTTCCACCACCTGGTGGGCATGATCGACGACGTCGCCTGGCCCGAGCGCCTGCGCCTGGTGATCCTCGGCGGCGAGCAGGTGCGGGCCGGAGCGGTGGCGCGCTGGCGTGAGCGGTTCGGTGACCGGGTGAGGCTGGTCAACACGTACGGGCCGACCGAGACGACGATCATCGCGACGGCGGCCGAGCTGCGCGATGGCGATCCGCACCCGCCCATCGGCCGCCCGGTCCGCGCGACCACGGCCAAGGTGCTCGACGCGTACGGAAGCCCGGTGCCCCCCGGCGCGCCGGGCGAGCTGCACGTCGGCGGTCCAGGTGTGGCCCGCGGGTACCTCGGTGGGCCCGACCCGCGGTTCGTGTCCGGGCCGGACGGTCGCGTCTTCAGGACGGGCGACCGGGTGCGGTTGCGGCGGGACGGGCAACTGGAGTTCCTCGGGCGGCTGGACGACCAGGTGAAGGTGCGCGGGTTCCGGATCGAGCCGGGCGAGGTCGAACAGTGCCTCCTCGGCCACCCGGACGTCCGCGAGGCCGCCGTGCTCGCCAAGGACGGCGACCTCGTCGCCTACGTCGTCCCCGCCAAGAACGGCTCCTCCCCGGCCGCGCACGAAGCCGCCACGCACGAACCCATCACGCGCAACCTCGCCGCGCACGACCCCACCACACACGACCCCACCGCCTACGTCGCCACGAGGCTTCCCCCGTACCTCGTCCCCACTCACTGGGTCGTGCTGGAGGCCCTTCCCCTCACCCGCAACGGCAAGGTTGACCGGCGTGCGCTGCCCCCGCCGGGCCCCGCCGTGGGCGGCTGCGTGCAGCCCCGTACCGACGCGGAGGAACTGGTGGCGGACGTGTGGGCGGAGGTGCTCGGCGCGGACGGGATCGGCGCCTTCGACGACTTCTTCGCGCTGGGCGGCCACTCGCTGCTCGCGATCAGGGTGGCGGCCAGGCTGCGCGCCCTGGCGGGCGTGGACCTGCCGATCCGTACCCTCTTCGACCGCCGTACGGTGGCCGGCTTGGCGGTCGCCGTCGAGGAGGCGCTGGCCGCCGAGGTGGCGGTGTTGTCCGACGAGCAGGCGAGGAGCCTGCTGGATCGGGAGGGCTCGTGACGGAGCTGAGCGAGGCGCAGCGGGCGCTGCTGACGCAGCGGCTGCGCAGACGGGGCCCGGCGCAGGAGGCCCGGCCGTCGATCCCCGTGCTGCCGCCGGGCCAGGCGCCGCCGCTGTCGTACGCGCAGGAGCGGCTGTGGTTCATGGAGCAGTACGCGCCCGGCAGCCCGGCGCACACCATCCCCCTGGTGCGGCGGGTACGCGGTTCGCTCACCGAGGACACGCTGGCGGCGGCGCTGGAGCGGATCGCGGCCCGGCATGAGCCGCTGCGCACCACGTTCCCCACGGGCCCTGACGGACAGCCGTCGGTGCTGGTCCCGCAGGAGGCGGCGGTGCCCGTGGCCGTGGCGGAAGCGGAGTCGGCGGAGGCGGCCAGGGCGCTGGTGGGCCCGTTCCTGGCCGAGCCGTTCGACCTGGCCTCAGGGCCGGTCATCAGGGCGCTGCTGGTACGGCTCGCCCCCGGCGACCACGTGCTGGCCATCGCCGTGCACCACATCGCGGCCGACGGCTGGTCGGCGAACGTGCTGCTGCGCGAGCTCGTGGCGCTCTGCGGCGGCGAGCCGGTGCCCGACCTGCCCGTGGGCTACGGGGACTTCGCCGCCTGGCAGCGGGACCGGCCGGGCGGCGACGTGGAGTACTGGCGGGAGCGGCTGGCCGGGCTGGAGCCGCTGGAGTTGCCCACGGACGCGCCGCGCCCTCCCGAGCTGACCCACGCGGGGGCCGCGCACCACTTCTCCGTCGGCGCGGAGCTGGCGGGGCGGCTCGACCGGGTGGGGCGCGAGCACGGCGCCACCCCGTACATGGTGCTGCTGGCGGCGTTCGCGGTGCTGCTCGGCCGGTACGCGGGCCGGCGGGACGTGACGATCGGCTCCCCCGTCGCCGGCCGGCCGGTGCCGGAGCTGGACGGGCTGATCGGGTGCTTCGTCAACATGCTGGCGATGCGGGTCGACCTGTCGGGCGAGCCGACTTTCGCGGAGCTGCTGCGCCGGGTGCGTGAGACGGCCGCGGACGCGTACTCGCACCAGGAGGTGCCGTTCGAGCGGCTGGTGTCGGAGCTGAACGTGGCGCGGGAGCCGTCGCGCTCGCCGGTGTTCCAGGTGATCCTCGCCATGCAGAACTACGGCGGCGAGCCGGAGCCTGGGGCCCTGATGCTGGAGGGGTTCGAGCCGGGACGCTGGGCGACCCGGTTCGACCTGGAGCTCTACACCGGAGGCGACGGCTCGTTCCTGTTCGTCTACAACACCGCGCTGTTCTCGGCCGGGCGGATCGAGCGCATGGCGAGGCACCTGGCGACGTTGCTGGAGCAGGTGGCCGGCGCCCCCGAGACGCCGGTGGCGGAGCTGGACCTGCTCACGGCCGCCGAGCGGGAGGAGCGGCGGCGCTGGAACGACACCACCGCCGACCTGGGCCCGCCCGGCCTGCTGCCCGGCCCGGTCCGCGACTCCGGCGCCGTCGCCGTGGTGCATCCCGGCGGCGCGCTCACGTACGCCGAGCTGCTCGGGCGGGCCCGCGCGCTGGCCGTCGAGCTGGTACGCGCGGGCGCCGCCCCAGGGCTGCTCGTCGCCGTGGTGATGGAGCGCGGCTGGGAGCAGGTCGCCGCCGTCCTGGCGATCAACCTGGCCGGGGCCGCGTACCTGCCGGTCGACGCCGACCTGCCCGATCAGCGGCGTTTCGAGCTCATCGAACGGGGCGGGTGCGAGCTCGCGGTCACCCAGCCGTGGCTCGACCTGGCCTGGCCGGACGGCCTGACCCGGCTCACCGTCCCGGACTCCGCCGGCGCCGCTCAGGAGAGCCCCGCCACGCCCGGCGACCTCGCGTACGTGATCTTCACTTCGGGCTCGACCGGCACGCCCAAGGGCGTGATGATCGAGCACCGGGCCGCCGTCAACACCGTGCGCGACCTCAACCACCGCTACAGGATCGGCCCCGCCGACCGGTTTCTCGCCCTGTCGGCGCTCAGCTTCGATCTGTCCGTGTACGACATCTACGGCGCCCTCGCCGCGGGGGCCACCCTCGTGATGGGTGACCCGTCGGGCGACAAGGACCCCGCCGCCTGGGCCGATCTGGTCGCCCGGGAGGGCGTCACCGTCTGGAACTCCGTGCCCGCCCTGATGGAGCTGCTCGTCGACCACGCCGAGCACGAAGGCACCGACCTCGGCTCGCTGCGGCTGGTGCTGCTGTCGGGCGACTGGATCCCGCTGACCCTGCCGGACCGCATCCGCGCCCTCGCCCCTGACGCCGAGGTCGTCAGCCTGGGCGGTGCCACGGAGGGCTCGATCTGGTCCATCTCCTACCCGATCGGCGCGGTCGACCCGGCGTGGACGTCCATCCCGTACGGCCGTCCGCTGGCCAACCAGACCTTCCACATCCTCAGTCCCGGCCTGCGCGACGTCCCGGTGGGCGTGCCCGGCGAGCTGTACATCGGCGGCGCGGGCGTCGCCACCGGCTACTGGCGCGACCCGGACAGGACGGCCGCCTCCTTCGTCACGAACCCGTACACCGGCGAGCGCCTCTACCGGACCGGCGACCTCGGCCGCTACACCGGCGACGGCACCATCGAGTTCCTCGGCCGGGCCGACGCCCAGGTCAAGATCCGTGGCTACCGGATCGAACTCGGCGAGATCGAGACGCACCTCGCCCGGCACCCGGACGTCGCCGAGTGCGTGGTGACCACCGACGGTGAGGGCACGGGGGCGCAACTCGTCGCGTACGTGGTCGGGGCCGGCGCCGACCCGGTGCGGCTGCGGGCGCACCTGGCCGGGACGCTGCCCGCGTACATGATCCCCGCCCGTTTCGTCCCGCTCGACCGGCTGCCCCTGACGGCCAACGGCAAGGTGGACCGCCGCCGCCTGCCATCGCCGTCCGCCGCCCCCGAGGCGGGCGGCGCGCGGGCCGAGCCGAGCACCGACACCGAGCGCCTGGTGAGCGCCGTCTGGGCGGACGTGCTCGGCGGCGCCGGCCTCAGCACCGGCTTCGGCGTCGACGACGACTTCTTCGACGCCGGCGGGCATTCGCTGCTCGCCATCAAGGTGGTGGCGCGGTTACGCCGGGAGCTGCCGCCGGGGTCGGCGCCGGTCGCGGTGGTGGACCTGTTCAAGCACCCGACGGTCAGGGAGCTGGCCGCCCACGCCGACGGCGGCGCCACCGGGCCGCGTCCCCTCCTGCACGAGCTGACGCCGCGCCGGGACGGGCGCGCCGACCTCACGTACGTGTGCGTCCCGTACGGCGGGGGCGCCGCGGTGGCGTACCAGCCGCTGGCCGACGCCCTGCCTGTCACGCACGCGCTGTGGGCGGTGTCCATCCCCGGGCATGACGTGGGGCTCGACGAGGACCCGCAGCCGCTGGAGGAGGTGGCGGAGCGCTGCGTGGAGGAGATCCTGCGGAAGGTACGCGGCCCGCTGGCCCTGTACGGCCACTGCGGGGTCGGTTCGGCGCTGACCGTGGCCATCGCGCGGCGGCTGGAGGAGGCCGGGCGGCCGCTCGAAGCGATCTACATCGGGGCCATCTTCCCGTTCGCCCGGCCGGGCAATCCGGTGCTGGCGGCGTTGTCGCGGCTGGCCAGGCGCGAGTACATGCGCAGCGACCGCAGCTACGCCAACTGGCTGACGTCGATGGGGCTCGACATGAGCGACCTCGACCCGGGGCAGGCGCGGCACATCATCAGGAACATGCGCGAGGACACGGAGGCGGCCGAGGAGTACTTCACCGGGCTGTTCCGGAGCTCCGTGTCGCCGCTGCGGGCGCCGATCATCAGCGTGGCCGGTGAGCGGGACCCGGCGACCGAGTACTTCGAGGAACGGTTCAGGGAGTGGCACTTCCTGGCGCCGGTGACGGCCGTGGTGGAGCTGGACGAAGCCGGCCACTTCTTCGTGAAATATCGGGCGCAGGAGCTCGCCGAGATCGTCACCGGCGTCCACGAGGCGGTGACCTCGGGAGGTGAGGCGTCGGGGCCCAGCTGGCGCCTGCGCGAGGTGTCCAAGACGGAGGCCGGCCCCGGGCCCGTACCGGCCCCTGAGCAGGCCGCGCCGGAGCCGAGCATGCGCCGCTTCCTCGGCGTCGTGAGCGGGCAGCTCATCTCGATCATGGGTTCCGCCCTGACCGAGTTCGCCGTCCCGCTCTGGATCTACATGACGACCGGCTCCCTCGCCCAGTTCGCCCTGCTCGCCGTCGTCGGCCTGGTGCCGGGGATGCTGGTGGCGCCGCTGGCGGGCGCCGTGGTCGACAGGAAAGACCGCCGCACCGTCATGCTCGCCGGCGACTTCGCGGCCATGGGCACCCAGCTCATGCTGGGCGTCCTGCTGTGGACGGGCAACCTGCAGACCTGGCACGTCTACCCGCTGCTGGCGGTGCTGTCGGTGGCGCTCACGTTCCAGCGCCTCGCGTACAGCTCCGCGATCCCGCAGCTCGTCCCCAAGCGCCACCTCGGCCACGCGAACGGCATCGTGCAGATGGCCGGCGGCATGACGCAGCTGCTCGTGCCGCTGGCGGCCGTCGGGCTGATGGCCGTCATCGGGCTGGAGGGCATCCTCATCCTCGACGTCGTGGGGTACGTGTTCGCGATCGTGGTGACGTCGCTGGTGCGTTTCCCCGCGAGGCTGGCGTGGCGGCGCAAGGAGCCGGTCGTGGCCGAACTGGTCGCCGGGTTCCGCTATTCCTGGGGCCACCACGGTTTCCGGCGGATGTTGCTGTTCTTCGCGGCGCTGAACATCTTCCTGTCGCCGCTCTTCCTCATGCTCTCGCCGCTGGTGCTCTCGTTCGCCGACCTGCAGGACGTGGGACGCATCTCCTTCCTGTCAGGGCTGGGGGTGCTGATCGGCGGCCTGTCGATGACGGTGTGGGGCGGGCCGGGGCGGCACCGGATGCGCGCGGTGCTCTGGTGCACGCTCGCGCTGGCGGCGTTCTGCCTCGTCACCGGGCTGCGGGCGGATCTCGTGACGATCGGCGTCGGCGCGTTCGGCATGTCGTTGTGGCTGACGCTGCTCAACGGCATCTACGCGACCATCGTGCAGGTGAAGGTGCCGCAGCGCTTCCACGGACGGGTGTTCGCGCTGAACACGCTCATCGCCTGGTCGACGCTGCCGATCGGGTTCGGGCTCGTGGCGCCGTACGGGGCGGCGGTGTTCGATCCGCTCGTGGCCCCGGACGGGCCGCTCGCGTCCACGGCGGGCGTGCTGGTCGGCACCGGGGAGGGGCGCGGCGTCGGGCTGATGTACGTGCTGTTCGCGCTGGCGATGGCGGTGGTGGCGCTGGTCGCCCTGCGTTCCCGGCTGCCGTCGCTGGTCGACGGGGGCGCCGACGCGCTGCCCGACGACCTGGTGGGCCTACAGGCCCTCGGACGGCGTCCCCTCTAACGTCTCCTTCAGCGCCTGGAGGAAGAGCACGGCGTCCCGGCCGTTGATCAGGCGGTGGTCGTACGAGAGGCCGACCACCGCCACCGTACGCTCCCCCTCCCGCTGCGGGGAGGTGAGGGCGACGGCGCACGCCTGGCCGGGAAAGATGATCGGGACGGCCATGACGATGCCGGCGTCGTGGTGCAGGGTGACCACGATGGTGCCGCCCGCGAGCTGCTCCTCCCTGAACCCGCCGCGCTGGGCCAGTCTCCGGTACTCCGCCAGCTCACCGGCGATCTCGGCCACGGACTTCGTGCCGGCGTCCCGGATGACGGGGACGTAGAGCCCTGCGCCGAGATCGATCGTGACGCCCACGTGCGGCGACTCGGGCACGCTCGCCGTGCCTTCGTCGACGAGGGCCGCGAAGAACAGCGGGAAGTCGCGGTGCAGGCGGGCGACGGCGGAGATGAGCAGGTCGGGCAGGCCGACCAGCCTGCGCAGCCGCCGCGTGAGGTCGCGCGCCGCGGCGACGGCGTGCCCCACGTCCACCTTGACGGCGGTGTACGCGGCGGGCACCGTCTGGTGCGAGAGGCTCACGGCCCTGCCCACGGCCCGCTGGTTCGCGCTCAACGACCGCGGGCTCCTGCCGCTGCCCGGCCCGGCCGCGCCGTCGTTCCCAGGCGTGACGCGGGTGCCTCGGTCGATCTGCTCGGTGCCGCCGGGAGGACTCTCCTGGCGCGTCGGGGCCGCGGCGGCCAGGCGTTCGACGTCGGCGCGGCGCACCACCTTCACCGCGAGCGCGCGCACCCGCTCCGGGTCGACGCCCAGCTCGTCGATGAGCGCCTGAGCGGGCGCGGTGACCAACGGCCCATCACCGGTTTCCGCCCCCGTCGACGCGGCGGCGGACGCGGGCGGGTGGCGGG